>PMUF01000200.1 GCA_003167015.1 Chitinophagaceae bacterium
ACTCTGGCATCGCTGTTTGGGATGGTGACCAGGGGGAAGCTGTCGATGACGTCAGTGGACTGGGCGGCGGAACTGGCGAGGAGAATATTGGTGGAGGTGTCGGTGGTCCAGCAGCGTTGCGTTTGATTGGTAGAGTCCTGTGCGTACATCATCCCGTTAGCCACTCCCCAGACCGTCATGAGCTCGGCGTCGTGTTCCCAGGTTTCGTTGTAGTCGTAGCGGTAATAGCGGGTATTGTTGGTGGGGTCATGGGTGCTGGCATAGATGGTCAGGTCGAAAGGCTGTCGCCAGAAAATACTGTCGATCGGCGGGGTGACCTTGCAGGGGACTGGACTGGAAGCGTATTTCTCACCATTAGTTGTTGCGATGGAAATACTGTATTGCTGGGTTGCATCAAGGGTGAGCGGGGCGCTCGCATAGATACTGGTCCCAGCTGTCTCGGTCAGCGGCCAGGTGGCGCCGCCGGAGCCGACAATGGCGATCGTTGCATTCAGCTCCGGAATACCTTGTACAGTTGAATCTCCGAGGTTTCGGGTGCGGTTCAGGTTGAATGTCGTGACGGAGTTCGGACTTGCGTTGATAAAGCCGTCCACGACGAGATAATGATTGGGGTTGGTGATCGCCGGTGGCGCATAGGCCTGGCGGCAGGTTGTCAGACAGGTTGCCAGGGAGAAAGCGAAGATGGGAATATAGTTATGTCGGTGCGGCATAGCTAGAATTTGACCGTATAGGTGACGAATGGGATCTGCGTTCCGAAAATGGAAAGCTGGTACCCTTTTATCGTACCGCTTTCCTGGATAAAGTACACGGAATAGGGGTTCTTCCGGCCTGTCAGGTTGTACACGCCGACGGTCCAGAAGTTATGTGTGGTCTGTTTGACTTTGTGATTGCCGTCTATGATAAACGAAAGGTCCGTTCTGAAATAGTCGGGTATCCGATATTGGTTCCTTTGGGAATAGTAAAGTCCCGGTGATCCGTCCAGGACGAAGACAGCGAGGGGAAGGGTAATAGGCCTGCCGGTGCTGTAAACAACATTGGTGGACATGCTATAACGATGGGAGAAGCGATAATTAGCGATGAAATTAACGTTGTTGGGCTTGTCGAAGCTGGCCGGATACCAGTTACCGTTATTGATTAGCTGACCGGCCAGGGGGTCGTTCTGCCGGAGGAATGTCCGGGAAAAGGTATAGCTCGCCCAGCCATTCAGTTTGCCTTCCGGCTTGCGCAGGAGGAGTTCGATGCCATATGCCTTACCTTTTGTCTCGAGAACGTCGGTTTCGATATGCGGGTTGAGCAGGAGGTTTGCGCCGCTCTTGTAGTCCAGATAGTTGTTGATCCATTTGTAGTAGACTTCAATGGAGGTCTCGATCGTATTGGAGGCGAAATTCTGATAATAGCCGAGGGACACTTGTTTACCCTGCTGTGGTTTGATATGGGAGTCGCTGAGTTTCCAGATATCGGTCGGGGATACCGAAACCGTATTGGACAGCATGTTGATATATTGTGCAGTCGTATTGTAACTGGCTTTTATGGACCCTGTGCCGGATAAGGCATAGCGCGCGGAAACGCGGATTTCGGGCGCCGACCAGGTTTTGATGATCTTACCGCTGCCATAGACGCTGGTATCGACGAGAGTGCTAAGCTCTCTGGGCAACCCCGGCGCATAATTATATACGTCATGCGGTCCCAGGTAATTGAAGATCGAGTATCGCAGTCCCCCACTGACGGATAGCTTGTTGCTGACGGCATACTGGTCGCCGAGGTAAAGGGCGCTTTCGAGGCCCTGCTCGGGGGAAACGGAGGAATCCACTACGAGGGACTCTTTTCCCGCGGGGCCATAGCTGCCGGGATGCAATTTGTAGTAGATCGTGCTGAGGCCATAGCTGATCTGGTTCTTATTGTCCGGCGCAAAGGCGAATTCGGCGCGGAAGTATGTTTGACGGATCTGAAATCCGAGCTTGAAGCCGCTGGTGGAATCCTGGGTATCGGAAATATTGTATCGATAGCGGTCGATCCCGGCCGTGAAGAGTGCGTTGGACCGGTTGTTGAAAATGTGTTTCCATTTGATGTTGGCGCTGGCGTTGCTGTATTTGTAGGTGGTATCGTTGTCGAGCTGGAATTGGTCAGTGCTATAATATCCCATGATATTGAGGGTATTCTTATCGTCGATCTTGTGGGTGATGCGAAGGTTGCCGTCATAAAAATTCGCGCTGCTGTTGCTGTAGCCACTGCTTGCCGGGAGGTTGTTCAGCAGCCAGTCCGAGTAGGTCGTGCGGAAACCGGCAACGAGGGTTGTCTTATCCTTTTGCAGGGGGCCTTCGATGCTCAGCTTGCTGGTCAGAGGACCGATGCCGGCGACGCCTGACCATTTTTTCGTATTGCCGTCGGGCATGGATACATCCAGGATGGAGGAAAGCCGGTCGCCATATTTTTCAGGGATGGCGCTTTTGTATAGCTCTATGCCTTTGACGACATCGGGATTGAAGGAAGAGAAAAAGCCGAAGAGGTGGGTAGGGTTATAGATCGTCGCGCCATCAAAAAGGATCAGGTTCTGGTCGGTGGAGCCGCCCCGGACGTTAATGCCGTTACTGGCTTCTCCCACGGAAGTGACACCGGGTAAGGCCAGTACAACCTTCAGAATATCGGCCTCACCGAAGACTACCGGCACTTGTTTGATCATGGCGATATTGAGACGGCTGACACCCATCTGTACGCTTTTGGTATTGGAAGTCTTCTCCGCGGAAACGATGACGGCCTTCAGCGTACCCACGGCAGTCTGCATATCGACATTGAGCCGTCCATCCGAATAGAGCATTACCTGCCGCCGGGTGTCTTTCATGCCTGCATCGCTGATCTTAATCACATGTCTGCCTTTCGGGAGGGTCAGGGAGTAGAAGCCGGCCTGATCTGTCAGAACTGCTATAGCCATCGTGTCGGCGAGAACGGATGCCCCGACGATCGCCTCGCCGGTCTTATCATCTTTTATATAGCCGGCAATGGTGGCTTTGCCCTGGCCAGGCCTGACTGTCTTATTACCGATCTCGAAGAGGCGGTTCTCTGCCAGCAACTGTTTCAGCCTGGTTTTCTCCGGAGGTTCCTGGTCTTCGGTGAGATCAGCCGGGTGGTTATCGGAAGAAGGGGAACCTGCGCCGCCCAGGCTGGCCGGAAGAGTGGTTACGATGGTAAGGCGCCGGGTGATGAAGACGCGTCCGATCGAATCAATGGCATAATGAAAATCGGTATTCTGAAAGAGCTGGTCAAGGATTTCCGGAACGGTTGCCTGATTAAGCGTCATATCGATCAACAGGCTGTCCACATCGGCAGGATCGTAATAGAAATGATAGCCTGTAGCCGATTCCAGGCGGGCAGCTAACCGGGAGAAGGAGTATCTTTCGAAATTGCCGGTGATCTTTTTCTGATCAGCCCCTTTGACCTGCCCCTGCAATTGCAGGCAAGAAAATGGGAGCAACCCGTACAGCAGGAAATATATGGTGCGGTACGTGATCACTGTTTAATTTCGTGGTAATAAATTGTCGTTTGGATGAGCGAATTTTCAAAGTGTTGCCGTTTGAATGACAGCTTGTTTTTCCGGATGAATTTTTTTAGCGGGTCTTTTTTGTCTTTCAATACTGCCATCAGCTCGTTCTCATTGTGGATGCTGTAGGCATTGTCATCGATGAGAAGGAAATACCGGTCAATCCGGACATATTTGGGTTGCTCTTCCTGGGTGGAAGGGAAGATGAGCATTTTTTTCCGCCGGGCCAGCAAGGCAATACGTGGTGTGGCATACAATTCTTCGTAGAACCCTGTCTCCGGGAGGTTGGGGGCAGCGGCTGGCGGGGCGGGGGCGACATAGCGGAAATGATAACCGCCGATGGAGAAAGAGGTGATCTTTTCAGGGACCAGGCTGATCAAGGCGTCGCCGGCAAAATTATGGATGATGAGCTCATCGGACACCAGGTTGTATTCCATGGCTATTTCAGGGTAGAGGATGCCGTCGTAGGTGAGTGATCCTGTTTGTAAACTATCCCATTCAAAGAACGGGAATCCTTTTGCGTATATCCCGTTGCGAATGTATTCGCGTCCATTGAATAAGCGGCTGTCGGGGTCGATCCTGGTCCTAACATAGCCTTCGGGGAGACTGGCGGGTGATTGGCGGAGACTGGCGGATAATTGGCGGACTGAAGAATCCGACGACTGCTGGGCATTAGCCAGGAATGAAAACAAAAGCCATTTCAAAAGCAGCCAGCAATGGCGTAAGGATTGCCTTTCGAAACTCATAAGGTCAAGCATTAGTGTGGAGCACACTAAATATAAAGAAAAGGGTGGGGGTAAAAAAATAATTTAATCCCTTCTATTCCTTCAAAAAATACGCCCGTAATTCTCCAGCGTCTTCCGGTTTCATTTTACCGCCCAGAATAAGACGCAGCTGGCGTCTGCGGAGGGCGCCGTCATACAAGCGTTTTTCTTCTTCTGTTTCGGCGATGAGTTCGGGCACCGGCCGGGGGCGGCGATTGGGATCGAGTGCGACGAAGGTATAATAGGCCTCGTTGCTCTTGTATTTGTATTGCTGGGTATGGTCTTCTCCCCAGACTTTCATGTGCACTTCTATGGACGTGTTGAAGGCGCGGCTGGCCTTGGCTTCGATGTGGACGACATTGCCGAGCTTGATGGGGTTCTCGAAGGAGATGTTGTCGACGGAGGCGGTGACGACGGGAGCATTGCAGTGTTTGCCGGCGGCGAGGGCTGCGGCGATGTCCATCCAGTACATCAGGCGGCCGCCCATCAGGTTACCGAATACGTTGGTGTCATTCGGCAGGACCAATTCGGTCATGATAATGAGGGATTCTTTGGCCGTCTTTGCTTTGGGTGTCATGCTGCGGGCTGATTTGGGTGCAAATATAGCGGATAACGGCGAACTTTAGCTGGCGAGAGGTGTGGGCTCAGACGGTGACTTTTTCGCAATGTTGGAGGAAAGCGTCGTCTGCATCGGCGCCGAGGCCGGGTGTGTCGGGGATGTCCAGGAAATAGCCGCGGTACCGGACGCCACCGGTGACGGGATCTTCCTTGTGTCCCAGCATACAGGTGTCCATATCATAGAAAATGATATTGTCATGGGCGAGGGCGAAGTGGGCGAAGGCGGTGAGGGCTACGCGGCTTTCCAGCATGCCGCCCATCATGCAGGGGATATTGTTGTTTTCACATACGTCATTAATGCGGGTGGCCTCGAGGATGCCGCCGGACTTGGCGAATTTGATATTGACGTAGTCGCAGGCGTTGGCGGCGATGAGGCGGCGGGCGTCGTGGTGGGAGAATACGCTCTCGTCTGCCATGACTGGTATAGGGACGCTGCGGCGTAACTCCGGAAGCCGGTCGTCGTGCCAATGCCGCATCGGCTGCTCGCAGAACTGGATATCGAGTGGGGCCATGGCCTGTAGGGCATCGCGGGCGGTCCCGAAGTCCCACCCCTGGTTGGCGTCTATCCGAAGTCCGATCTCAGGTCCCACGGCGGCGCGGATCTGCCGGACGCGCTGCACGTCTTCCGGGCCGTTTTTTCCCAGCTTAATCTTGATGATACGGACGCCATCTGCCTTGAAGCGGACAGCGGTCTGCGCCATTTCTTCCGGCGTACCGATACCGATGGTGAGGTCGGTCTCTATTTCCTTCTTTTTGCCACCCAGGTACCGATATAACGGTTGCCCTGCGGCTTTGGCGGCGAGGTCGTGCAGGGCTATGTCGAAGGCGCTCTTGATGGTGGCATTGAAGGCGGTGAAGTCATGGAGGTCCTGCATGCGGGCCTCTGTTTGAAGGGCGTCTTTTCCTTTCCAGACCGCGGCGAAGTCTTTGGCCATTTCGAAGCAGGTCGCCTGGGTCTCGCCGACGATCATAGGGAAGGCCGAACATTCACCCACTCCATAGTAACCGGCGTCGGTATGGATGCGGATGAGCGTGTTCTGGGCGCTGCTCATGGTCCCGGTCGCGATGGTGAACGGATGCATGGGGATGCTGAACTTGTAGATATCGGTTCGGATAATTTTCATTTTTGCTTCTGTTGTACGTTTACTGGTCACCTTTATAACCCTGGCCATAGACGACCCTTCCCGGTGTAGCGCCTGTATGCTGTCCATCCCTGAGCACTTCGGTCCCGTTGACGAAGACGTTTTTCACGCCGGTAGCCAGCTGATGAGGCTTCTCGTAGGTGCTGTTCGCGCGGACGGTTGCCGGGTCGAAGACGACAATGTCGGCATAATTGCCGGCGCGAAGTTCGCCTCTTTTTTTCAAATGGAGAAGGCCGGCCGGCATGCCGGTGAGTTTGTGGATGGCCTCTTCGAGGGAAAGGAGCTTTTCATCCCGGACATAAGTGCCGAGCAGGCGGGCGAAGTTGCCATAGGCGCGGGGGTGGCAGCTGCTTTTCAGAAATACGCCTTCGGGGGCCATGCTGGCTTCATCCGAACCGAAAGTCATATAGGGAAGCCGAACCTCCTTTTGTACATTTTCTTCGCTCATCAGAAAATAGATGACCTCGACGCGTGAATGGTCCCGGATGACGAGGTCGATGACGGTTTCTTCGGGCGAGGTATGCCGCATTTTGGCGATCTCGGTGAGCCGCTTGCCGGTCAGGTATTTGAGGGAATCCTGTTTAAACCCGGTGCAGATGATGTTGTCGGGGCCTGCGCCGAGGTAGAGGTTCTCCCAGGTACCGGAGGGCGTATCCATTTCCGCGATCACCTTTTTTCGGATAGCGGGGTTTTTCAATCTTTCGATCCATTTGTCGAGGCCACCTTCTTGTACGTCGGTGGGCATGGAGGCGTCGAAGCCGGTGGCGCCTGCGGTGTAGGTATACATACAGGCTGAGATATTCAGCCCGGCGTGTCTGGCGCTGTCGATCTTCACGATGAGGGGATCCATTTTGTTCCAGTTGCTTTTGCCGGCGGCCTTCAAATGATAGAAGACGGCGGGGATGCCAGCTTGTTTCGAGATCCGGATCAACTCGTCGGCGGCCTGCAACAATTGATTGCCTTCGCTGCGTACGTGGGAGATATATACGCCACCGTAAGGCGCGGCTACTTTACAGAGTTCGATCAGCTCCGGAGTCTTTGCATAGCTGCCGGGTGCATAGATGAGGGCCGAGCCGATGCCCAGGGCACCGTCTTCCATGGCGTGGCGGACGAGCGTCTTCATCTTTTCGAGCTGTGCGGAATCGGGGTCTTTGTTGGCGAATCCGAGAAGGTTTTCCCGGACTGTCGCTGCACCGACGAAAGAGGCCACATTGGTGGATACGCCTTTTTTCTGCAGGTATTGAAGGTAATCTTTGAGCGTTGTCCAGGCGACGGGATATTTTATATCGCCTTCTTCGCGCTGTTCCATGTTTTTCAAGGTGTCGGTATAGGGGCCTTCGGAGCTGCCTTCGCCGAAGATCTCGAGGGTGACGCCCTGGCGGATAGCTCCCATGGACCGGCCGTCCTGCAACAGGGAGACCATGGACTGGCTCTGCATATCTATGAAGCCGGGGCTGACGGCCATTCCTTTGGCGTCGATGTCGCGGGTGGCTTGTGCGCCGGACAGGTCGCCGATGAAAGCTATAGTATCTTTTTGAATGGCAATATCGCCTTTATAAGCCGGGTCGCCGGCGCCGTCATAGATCAGGCCGTGGCGGATGATGGTGTCGTAGTGGGAGATCTGGCGGCAGGCGGGCAGCAGGCATAGGCTCAGCCACCAGCAGTTAAATTTTCTCATTGACCTAAGTTATATATTTTTGCCGGCAAATTAAGGTCTGAGCATATGGATATAGCCCCGCCGTCTGTTTCTTTCGAGAATACCGCGAATGCCTTTGAATACAAATCGGATAAAGAGCTGAAAAAAGCGGCTTTTCTTTTTTCCAGCATGGGATATGGCGCCCTGGTGAAGCTGGGGACGCGGGTGACGCCGTGGCTGATCAGGTCAGGGTTGCCGGTGAAAGGGTTGATCAGGAATACGCTTTTTGGGCAATTCGTAGGGGGGGAGACGCTGGAAGAGACGGCTGCCGTGGCCAGGAAATTGGGGCAATATCACGTGCAGGTGATCCTTGATTATGGCGTAGAGGGAGGGGAGGAAGGGGAAGAGGGCTATGACCATGCGATGGGTGAATTCAACCGGGTGATCGATTATGCGGCTACCCAGCCCAATATTCCCTTTATGAGCGTGAAGGTGACGGGAATCGCCCGTTTCGGCCTGCTGGAAAAGCTGGACTCGTTGATGAGGCAGTCTGAAGGCAGCCTGATGAAGCGTTACGCGCGTGCGCTGGAGGGGTTATTGCCGGACGAGCGGGAAGAATGGCAGCGTGTGAGCGGTCGCATGCAGGAGATTGCGCGTGAGGCGTCGGACAAGCGTATCGGTGTGCTGGTCGATGCGGAAGAGACGTGGATACAGGACCCGGTCGATGTGCTGACGATCCTGATGATGGAGCAGTTTAACCGGGAACGGGCGGTCGTGTACAATACGATTCAGCTGTACCGGGCAGACCGGCTTGTGTTTTTAAAAGATTCTTATGAGGCGGCGGTGCAGCGGAATTTCATCCTGGGGGCCAAGCTGGTGCGGGGCGCATATATGGAAAAGGAGAGGAAGCGGTCGCTGTCGATGGGTTATCCTTCTCCCATTCAACCGGACAAGGCGGCGACGGATGGGGATTACAATGCGGCGTTGGCCTTTTGTATCGAGCATCTGGACAGGATTGCGTTGATCGTCGCCACGCACAATGAATACAGCAACTTATATGCGGTGCAATTGCTGCAGGAAAAAGGGTTGTCTTTGGGCCATCCGCATATTCATTTTTCGCAGCTGTATGGCATGAGTGACAATATTACTTTCAATCTTGCGAAGGCCGGATGTGCGGTCAGCAAATACCTTCCCTTCGGTCCCATCCGGGATGTGATCCCTTACCTGATGCGTAGGGCGCAGGAGAATAGCAGCGTCTCGGGGCAGACGGGACGGGAGCTGGGGTTGATCAGGAAGGAAATGAAGCGCCGGAAGGGATGAAAGGGAACATTCTGGTTTTATATTGGGGGATAATGGCCGGGAATTTTTCTAACAGGGTGGAATCCCGAATCAGGATCGATGGGATATAGATAGAACGGACCGGGGCCGGGGGTGAACCGGCCTCCCTGATATCGATGCGAACGAGTTTTCCGTAATTTGACTTGCTGCTCCCGGAGCTTCCTAAATCGGTGATAGCGATGATATTTTTTTTATCCCATTGCTGCGGTTGCCCTGCTTTGCCATAATAAAAGATGTTATTCCCCCTGGACAGGATTAATTCTTTGCCGATCACTGCCCTCAGGTGGTTGATCAACAGCCTCATGGTGATGCTTATCAGTACGAGTATGCCTGCGACGAAAGCGGCTACGATAAGAAGGGCGGGATTATTTGTGATACCCCGGATCAGCGCACCGATCGTGAATACAAGTAAGAATAGCGCATAGATACCTATCAGTGAGATATAGAAGATGACCTTTGGCTTGTTGATCGCATAATGAAAATCCTGATCAAGGAAATGGATCGATTTACCCTGGAGCCAAAAGTGTTGAAGCTCGAGGTCAGTAGTATCGAGGGTACTATCCGCAAAAAAGGATTGGAGATAGGGGTAGGCGTCCTGGTACCGGGGGAAGCTTTTCGTGTACAGGTGACCGGCATCGTCCAGATAATACAGGATGAAGCCGTCATGATAGTATAGCGTCAGCTTGAGAAAATGCCGGTATTCTCCTTCGATGGTCACTGAGGGGTTGGTGGGACCGACAGCAAAATGATCTCTTTGCTGCGACCAGGGAAATGCTTCGATCAAAGCTATGGTCTCGTCATAGGTCCGTCCGTGGCGGTCGGTAAATTCTCCCGGTTCGAAATTTTTATACTGGACCTTTGTGATCAGCTGGTTTTGTGTTTTTCCTTCCATTTTTTCGCTTCCCTTTTGGTCATTTCCTGGGTCACCAGGTCATCGGGATGATCTGCAATATAAGTCGACCGGCTGATCAACCGCATCTTCCCATTGTCTTTGGTCCAGAAATACAGCGGCACATAGGCCCAATGGCGGGTTTTACCGGTGCTGTTGCCGTCTTTGTCGAGCACGTCCTGGTCGAGGTGATAAAAGACGCTGAATCTTACCTGAGGGCCGGAGGCATATTTGTCACCGCCGGCGATGCCGATGGGCTGGCCGGCCTCGACCCAGTCATTGGGATGCACGAAGATCGCATCATCTCTGAATACCGAGTATTTGCCGAAGGTGCAGTCGTTGTGTTCGATCTCGATATAATTATCTTCAGCGGAATAGCTGTAGCCGGAATCCAGCAGATCTGCATGTTCCCTGGTATTGGTCACCCGGCCGCGGCGGGCGGCGTAGACGGTATCCCCGGGCTGCACATGCATGCACAGGCTATACCAGTCTTTCGGCGGGGCTTCATTGCCATATTCCCCGGCGAGAGAATTGAGTTCGGAGACCCGGGCTGCTTTTCCGGGAGCAACGGGTAACAGGTAGGCAAAACCGGTGTCAATTTTCGGTGAGGGGCAGCCTTTGTAGCTAATGTGGTGGAATTGAAAATGGCTAGCCTCACCAAGGACCGATTTTCGTAAAACAAAGAGGAACCTGTTCATGCCCGGGGCAACTTCCATTGTGGCGGGGAGCATAACACCATCTGCCTGCAGGTTGATCAGTTCCTGAAAGCTGATCTCCACAGTATAATTGGAGAAGCTTCTGTTATCGCAGAAAAATTCATATTCGCCGCGGTTGTTCTTTTTCCAATGGACGTAGATCAAATCCTGTTCGTGCACCAGGCGGCGAAGTTCTCTGGCATTTTGGTCGGCTGTATATACTTCTTCGTGCATTTCGCGGTGGAACTGCTGGCCATGGCCATAGAGGACAAGGAGACAGGATAGGCTGAGGATAAGAGGTTTCATGGGAAAATGTTTTAATGGTCAACTAATGTAGGGAAAATCGGCTTTAATTTTGATGCCGGGTTTGGTTATTAACAGAATTTAATTCAAATTTGCAGTCCGAAATGCGTGTGCCCCGGGAGGGGGATTTCGGCAGACGAGGGTCGTTAGCTCAGTTGGTTAGAGTACTACCTTGACATGGTAGGGGTCACCGGTTCGAATCCTGTACGACCCACGAAACAGGCCTCACGGTGATAGCCGTGGGGCTTTTTTTATGCGGTAGGTTTTTGGGGAAGGCTGAATTTGGGAATAGGTAATGACTTATCGCCATAATCCACTATTTTACAGTAATTAAAATATTAAAACTTCCCCTAGAGTGGCATTGTTTTTCAAACACCCATGAACTCCTTCGGAAGGTGGCGCCACGAAAGAAGTGCAAATTTTGGAGCAATTTTTTTTGAATAATGGTTAATTAAAAGAAGCTTTGCCAATAATCCGCCAGGATTTCACAAACTCTAAGAAAGGCTACTACTTACTCTTTTAATCACAGCGTTTAGTTTCCGTCTCCATCCTATTTGAAAGGATTGCTTTGTATATACAGCAATCTCAACATGTATTTACATACGGAAAAATATATCCAATATGCATTACAGGACCACCGCTAACCTGCCCAAATCCCTCCTGGCCGCCTTCTGCCTTTTAGTGAGCCTTGTTGCCAATTCCCAAACGGAAACACCAAGGACTGTAACGATTGACAATAATTGCGGAGGGTATTTGGAATACCTGCCAGCCAATTACAGCGCCAATCCCACCAAGAAATATCCAACGCTCATTTACATCCACGGGGGATCTTCCTTCGGGAACGGAACCGCCTCCAACCTGGCTCTTCTGCCGCTGGTGGAAGGAGTGCCCTATTATATCGCCCAGGGTACATTTCCCTCTTCCATTGTTACCCCTTATGGGGACACCGCCTCCTTTATCGCAATCTCTCCGCAATTTGAGCGAACACCCATTGCACCGCAGGATGTGCAGGCCGTTATCGCCTATGTTCTGGCTCATTACCAGGTCGACCTGAATCGTCTCTATCTGACAGGGTACAGCCTGGGCGGCGGTGCGGTCTGGCAGACACCTTACAACCAGGCTGCCGCCCAACAACTGGCCGCAATGGTACCCGTTGCCGGCTATAATGATCCTTTCTACGATACGACAGCGATATTCATAGCACACGCAAATCTCCCGGTGTGGGCCATACACAGCAATGCCGATCAGACCGCACTCGCCGCGTGGTCGATCAATTTTGTCAATGCGATCAACAGCTATAACCCGCCGATCCCGGCTATTATTACCCTCCTCAATGGGCTGTCGCATGACAGTACGGTATTGGCGGCCTATAATCCGACGTTCAGACCCAACGGCAAAAACATCTATGAATGGTTGCTGACCTACGCCAGGGCTTACCCCCCCATCGCCAAAGCCGGCAATGATACGTCGATTGTCCTCCCGGTGAATAGCGTGACGCTTTCGGGCAGCCAATCTACGGACCCGGAGGGATCATCCCTCAGCTATCTATGGACCGAGGTCAGCGGCCCGGCCCAATATTCCATTTCCAACGCGACAGCGGCTAACCCGGTCATTTCGGGTATGCTCGCGGGCAGTTACAGCTTCAGGCTCACCGTCACCGACGCCGCGGGTCTGTCAGCAAGCGCCACGGTAAGGATTTTTGTCATCAATCCCAATGCATCCGTCCCGCCGGTTGCCAATGCCGGCCGGGATACCACCGTGCAGCTGCCGCAAACCACCATTACCTTAAGCGCCAGCGGTTCCTACGCCCCCAATGGGGCTATTGAAAGCTACACCTGGAAGGAGCTCTCGGGCCCTACGCAGGCAGTGATCGCCAGCCCGGGAGCCGTGACTACCGCAGTTAGTAATCTGAGGAAAGGAACCTACCAATTCGGGCTCACGGTCACAGACAACCTCGACAGCGTCGGGAGGGATACGGTCCAGGTCCTGGTGATCGATCCTTTTCCCAATATTCCGCCCGTCGCGAGAGCGGGTGCCGATCAAACCATCAGTCTTCCCGTGGATAGTGTTGTGTTGAATGGGTCTGCTTCCTCGGACACCGATGGGATTATTGTGAGCTATCACTGGCGCCAGCTTAGCGGTCCCTCCCAAAGCAGTATCGTCACTGCCAGCTCGGCAATTACGAGCGTCGGCAACCTGGTCGCCGGCATCTACCAATTCGAGCTGGCCGTACAGGATGATAGCAGCGCTATCGGAAGGGATACGGTTGCGGTCTTTGTCAATCCCCTACCGAAACTCATCCAGGTCAATGTCTACGGAGGCACCAACCCGGCCGGGACGGGATGGAATAACTGGAATGTCCAAAGTAATCTATCTTCGACAGCCTTTACCTACGCCGATGGAACGGCATCGGTAGTGAAAGCAGTATTGAGTGCCAGCACAGCCGTCGCGGATAACGGCACCTCGTATCCGACCACCATGTGTCCCCCGATAGTGGGAAGGACAGCAAGCTATGATTATACGCCAAGGACCCTCGTCCTGTCCGGGCTGGATAGCACTAAAACATACAATTTACAATTCTATGCGACGAGAGCCGCCGGCCAGCCCAATACCTATTCGATCGGCAGTACCAGTATCTACATCGTTGTAAACGACAATTATTCCAATCCGGTGACGTTTACGAACCCGATCCCGTCGGGTGGTAAGATCACGGTTAATATAAGTGGTAGCTATAATTACATCAATGGCTTTACTATAACCGAATTCGGCAAGGCCGCAAATGCCAACAAGCCACCCGTTGCCATAGCAGGCGCGAATCAATCTATCAATTTACCCGTTACCCAGGTGTCCGTGAATGGGTCGGCCTCTTATGATCCGGATGGAACCATTGCAGCCTACAGCTGGCAGCAACTATCCGGACCTGCTCCTGCCACGATCACCAGCCCGAACGCCGATTCCACCTCGATAACGGGTCTGGATTCCGGAACCTATATCTTCCAGCTGACCGTCACGGACAATCTGGGGGCTGCCTCGACGAGTACCTTGACGGTAACTGTAGGCACAACGGGGTACAATCATACACCGCCTGTCGCCAATGCAGGTCCTGATCTATCTGTTAACCTCCCGCTCGATTCCGTTCAGTTGAACGGATCGGCCTCCAACGACACGGATGGAACGATCACCGGGTATAGTTGGTTGAAAATATCCGGACCCAGCCAATATAAGATCAGCAATACCTCGGTGGCAAACCCCACGATCTCCAATCTGTACAAGGGGACCTATCAATTTTCGCTCACCGTCACCGACAACTTCGGAGCCATTGGAATAGATACGGTTGCCATCCTGGTAACCGCCACCACGCCAATACCACCGGTAGCGGCAGCAGGACCTGATACCACGCTTACCCCACCGACAACTTCTACAACCCTGAACGGCTCGGGTTCATACGATAGGGACACAACGATCATCGCCTATTCCTGGCGGGAGGTCTCAGGTCCTGCACCATACACCATTAATGACAGTACCCTGGTGAGCCCCCAGATCAGTAATCTCACTGCCGGTACCTATATCGTTGAACTGGATGTAACGGACGCGAATGGGCTGACCGGGAAAGATTCCGTCTCGGTGACCGTGAAAGTCAACCAGCCTCCGATCTCCGTAGCGGGCAATAATGCTGCCCTGACATTGCCTGTGAATTCCATTCAATTGAACGGCAGCGGGTCCAGCGATCCGGATGGTACCATAGCGGCCTATCATTGGTCCGAGGTCTCTGGCCCCGCCGCTTACGTCATCAGCGATTCGACCGTGGCTAATCCCGTCATCAGCGATTTGATCGCCGGAGTTTATGTGATCGCCCTGCAGGTAACGGACAACCTGGGCGCTACCGGAACCAGCACCGTCATTATTACCGTGAATCCCGCGCCGCACACTCCCCCCGTTGCCAACGCCGGGCCTGATCAGACGATCATTCTGCCCGCCAGCTCCACCGTACTGAACGGATCGGCTTCGACAGACCCGGACGGGTATATTACCGCGTATGCCTGGCGCCAATTGAGCGGACCTTCTACCAGCGTTTTGGATAGACCCGACAGTGTCACCACGGATGCCGGCGACCTGGTAGCCGGAACCTATAGCTTTGAATTGGCGGTAACTGATGACAGCCTTGCTACATCCAGAGACACGGTATTGGTCACGGTCAGCACGGGTCAACGCAATATCCAGGTGAATGTATATGGCGGTACGAACCCGGCCGGAGCGGGATGGAATAATTGGAATGTTTCAAGCAATTTGTCGTCCGGGCTACTGTTCTATTCAGACAGCAGCAGTTCTACCGTCTCGGCCGTATTGAGCGCAAGCACCGGTGTTGCCGATAACGGCGCCGGCTATCCGGTGACCATGTGCCCTGTGGCGGTCGGAAGGACTGCCAGCTACGATTGGACCCAGCGGACCCTGACCATTTCCGGCCTGAGCGCGACAAAGCTTTATAATTTTGTAGCGTATGATAGCCGGACCAACGGACAGCTGAACACCTATACGATCGGCAGCACCAGCGTTATCATAAATCCTAACGGCAACTACGCCAATAAGGTCACATTTAACTCGATCACCCCGACGAATGGAACCATCACCGTAACTCTTTTTGGCAGTTACAATTATATCAATGGCTTTACACTGACCGAAAATCCATCCACAACCGGCACGACTATCGGCGGATCAATGATGACGGGCTTTGCTACTTCCTTCCCCAACGGACCAGATTCGACGGCGCTTACAGTGTTCCCGAACCCATTCAAGGACCAGGTTCAGGTTCAGATAAACAATGAGAGCACAGGCCAGCTGAAGATTAACCTCATCGATCCATTGGGCCGCACCATCAGGGAATTTGAGTTTATAAAAGGGGCTGGAACCCAGCTCGAGACGCTTCCCCTGCAGGACCTGCCGGAAGGAGTTTACTATATCCGGATTCAAATGGCTTCCTGGCAAAAAACGATCAGGATATTGAGGGTCCATTAATGGCACAAACCAGGCTTCCCGCCAACCGCCCCACAGGGGGCCTACCATGGCTACGGGGCGGAGGGATGAAAAAGCCCTGTCCGCGGAGCGGGCAGGGCTGTGGGGTGAGGGGTGATTTGGAATGAGGGATGGGGACTGATTGTAAAGCAATACCACTTTAGGGGAAGTTTTAATGTATTAATTGTTATAAAATAGTAGTTTGTAGTGAATTGTATGACCGATTGGTGGTATATGGCGTGGTTCCCGATATCTGCTTTATCTTTCGGGTGATTTGGAGCATATGGATAAAAAGGCATTTGACGGGAAGGTGGCCATCGTCACGGGGGCGGGCCAGGGCATCGGATTCGAGATCAGCAGGCAACTGGCCGGTCGGGGTGCTGCCGTTATTCTGAATGACATTGATACCGCGCTGGCGGAAAAGGCGGCGGAGCTTATTGATGCGGAACAAGGCGTTTGTGTGCCTGTTGCCGGGGATAGTTCGCAAACAGAGACGATCGGGAAAATGATCGATACGGCGATCGGTCGATGGGGAAGCGTGGATATCGTGGTTGCGAATGCCGGGGTCACGCTGTTCGGCTCATTCCTGACCTACCCGCCGGCTGATTTTGAGAAAGTGCTGAAGGTGAATCTTACAGGAACTTTTTTTTTGGCACAGGCGGCGGCCCGTCAGATGAAAGTGCAGGGAACGGGCGGCTCGCTGCTCTTCATGTCCAGCGCTACGGGGCATCAGGCCCATAAGGATCTGGCTGCCTATGGAATGACCAAGGCCGCGCTGGAAATGCTGGCCAAAAACCTCGTGATAGAATTGTCGCCCTACCGGATCAATGTCAATACGGTAGCGCCTGGCGCAACGCTCACGGAAAGGACGATGCATGATGCCACCTATGAAAAGACATGGTCGGCTCTCACGCCGATGGGACGTCCTGCCACCCCGGCCGATGTAGCCAATGCGGTTCTGTTTCTTGTTGGGGATGAGGCCAGGCATATCACCGGGCAGAACCTGATGATCGACGGCGGATGGACTGCCATAAGCCCTTCGCCGTATTAAGGACTATTAAGGACGTGAAGGCAGCCTTAAGGGGCTATATTTCGTATCTTTAATAGAAGCTTTGCCTGTGAGCGGCGAGGAAGAATCGTAATAAAATAATTAGCATTTCGTTAACATAAAGTAAATAAACCTTTGTATCTTTAGGATGTCTAAAGGTCCAGAAATCAACTCGTTATGAAAGTACTCTTCACTACTGCCATTATTTTAGCCTGTATCGTAGCTATATCCTGCAACAAGAATTCATCAGGTCCCAATCCGGGCGCCGGCGCCAATTCTTTATTTCCGCTGACGCAGGGAAATACCTGGTACTACCAGGATTCGGTGTTCACCGCCGATTCGACTTCGCAAATCCTGAATGTTGCCTACTCCGACACCATGACGGTGAGCAAGAACACGTATACGGATAACTACGGCACGGTTTATCTCGAGGTCAATAATATTTATGGTTGGTTTGACGGTAGCTATATTGCCGTCGATCCTTCGAACGATGCTATTTATGAAGCTGACAGTCCATATTTTTCGGCTTATACTGCCTTCGCGGTGGCTCAATCGGACGGTCAGATCATCCAGCAGAATTCGGGGCAGTATAATCCCAATAACACAGCCTGTCCCCTCACATCGACTTTATACGGATTTGTGACGCCGGTGACCATCAATGGGTTCTCCTGTATTTACAATATATTGCTGACGAACGACTGTAATTCCGTACCGCTGGAACAGATCGTCACCTACGATTGTCCCGGCACCGGGATAGTTCGGATAGAGGACGACGAGGCGGATAGTACTTCAACCGGCGGTGTCACGTTGTACAAGAATTATACACAGACGCTGACTTCGGCGACTATCGTGAAGTGAGGCGATGGGTCTCGATAGGTCTCGATTAGAATACTTCTCCCAGATTAGCGAAGATGCCCTGAGAGCCGTGGAGGCCGAAGCCATAATCCAGGGCGATGTTAGTGTGTGCAAATTTATTCAGCTTAATACGAATGCCTGCACCCCAACCGGGGGCGATGGCTTCAAAGCGATTCGTGACGGGTTCCGTGTAGGATTGGGCGTTGACAAACACCACTCCGCCGAGGAACCCGTTGCTCGTTATACCATATCGGTATTCGGATTCCAGGTAGACCATGTCTTTTCCTCTGAATCTGCCACCGATATAACCTCTGCCCATATTGGCATAGGTGTCTGATTCCGTGGAAGGAAGCAGCAGGTAAGGCGTTTTGCTGTTGAAGTTGAAGACATCATAAGTCCAGAAGGCCAGGGTATTGTGGGAGCTGGCGGGAAAATGGAGATAGTGGCGACCATCGAATTGCAGGGACTGCCAGTTGGCGTCGCTGCCGAAGAAGGTAAAGTTGGGCCGGAAGATAAGGCTGGCGTAATAACCGGGTTCGGGGTTGATCTCATTCCGGCGACCGTCGAATAAAATATTGAAGGTGGGGCCGGAAGAAGTGGATTTCGGTGTCAGCCCGTATTGTTTAAAGGCATCCGGTGCGCCATTGGAAGGTGGAGTGACATCTGCCACGTTATAGAAGTAATCCACGTCATAGCCCAACCCCAGGTAAAAGTCTTTTGCCACCGTTTTGTAGACGGTGGAATAAAATCGGAAATAGTTGAAATCGATGGCGTCGGCATCGGCGGTGGTTGTCAATGTGCCCAGTCCATAGGTGTCCTGCGGGAAGATCTCAAAGCGCCAGTCGGTGACGATGTTGTATTTGTTGCCTTTTGTCCAGACGTTGCCCTGCAGCGGCATGAGGATCTGGTTCTTTTGCGTAAAGACAGAGGCCAGATAGATATTGGAAATGTTGTCATCGGAGCGGTCGCCGGTATAAAAGGCCAGGCTGCCGGTGAGGTCGAAGGCGAGGCCTGTCTCGAGAGTATATTCTGCCGAAGGCAGGACGGCGGGATAGTATTTGCCGGCTTTTTTGCCCGATGAATCCTTGCGGACGCCACCATTTCGCAGGAATAGGCTGCGGCCGATATCGATGAGATCTACCTGTTCCCTACCGGTGAACCAGTGAGCGCGATGAGGGGCTGTGGTATCGGTTGTGTTATGGGGACGGGGATGGGTGGTATCGACCGGGTGGTCGTCACGGGATTCAGGGGTATCCTGAGGTTTTGCCGCAAGGGCTGAGAAAAAGAAACCTGCCAGTAAAAATATCCGATTGAAAAAGGGCACTTCTTTTTCGCTAAAATTAGGTAATAAGTTGGGTTGGAATGCTGTAGCAGCGAAATAATTCTAAGGAATATGTTAATCTTGGCTGCAAGGTCCTATTGCCGGCTCACGCATACTAAGAAAGCCTTATTTTCGTTATCGCAGTGATAACTTTTACCTATGGTCAAAAATATTACCGTTCTTTCTGCTGTTCTCTTGATTTTGACGATGAGCGCCTGCAAAAAGAGTAATAGTGGAAGCAGTTCCTCCACCAATCCTCTGGCAGGGGGAACCTGGAATTTTGTCGACCTGAGCTCCAATGCCAATCTAACAGCTACGGAGTCAGGGCTCATTTCGGGCAAGATTGTCGACCTTACCGATTTTACGACGATCGATAATTCGGGTACGATCTCTTTCACTGCTGATTCGATGTCGGGAAGTGGAATAGGTTATACTATCGATACTACTTATACTACCTATACTTATGTCGGGTCAACGAACGATACTGTCACGACGCCGTACACGACAACCATTGCCCCCACCTCTTCATCGACAAGCTATCAACTGATCGGATCGGACTCTATTTATTTCGGGTCCGGAACGCCGTTCTCCGTGAGCCTCTATGCCGGAGACACGGTAAAGATCGAGGGCGTCCATTTTTCGATCAGCGGGAATACCCTGACGCTGACTTCGACGATCGACCAGGCCGGCAGTGTGACCTATGAGGGTATAACGGCTCCGTCGGTTACGCAAATCACCAGCAAGATCATCTTAAGTAAATAACAGGAATCGGGAATTTTCTGTAAATTGAAACAGCGCAGGCTACGAGCGAGTAGAAGAAACTGCGCGGCTTTCATATGAATTCGCGTCGATCCTTTTTACAACAGAGTTCCGCGCTGGCGGCGGGAACGATCTTTTTCTCCGCTTTTAGCCGCGATCCTTTCCGGGTATCGCCTTCCGACCAGATCAATATTGGGGCCATAGGGCTGAACGGCATGGGATGGGCCGATTTGTCTTCCGCGCTAAAGGTGCCGGGGGTGAATGTCGTGGCCCTTTGCGATGTCGACAGCAATGTTCTGGACAAACGGATGAAAGACCTGGCTGCTTTGAAAGTAGATACCAGCCGGGTGAAGACCTATCGTGATTACCGAAAATTGCTGGAGCAAAAAGACATCGATGTAGTGATCATCGGTACGCCTGATCATTGGCATGCGCTGATCATGATCGAAGCGTGCCAGGCAGGGAAGGACGTATACGTAGAAAAGCCGTGCGGTAATTCCATCGGGGAATGCCGGGCTATGATAGCGGCGCAAAAGA
>PMUF01000493.1 GCA_003167015.1 Chitinophagaceae bacterium
CTGACCGGTAGTGCTGCGGAGACAGGCGGCTCGATAGCCTCTTACTTATGGACGAAGGTGAGCGGATACGCCGGGGCGACGATCAGTACGGCAACTGATGCCGGCACGACCGTCACGGGACTTGTAGCGGGCACCTATGTATTCAAATTACTGGCGACCGACAAGAACGGCGATACTTCCAGCGCCATCGTTGAGGTGTTGGTGAATCCCGCGGTCACGACATCCACGCCGCCGGTTACGACATCCACGTCAACGGCTACCACTGCACCGACAGGCAAGGGGACGTATATCACTAATGTGATCGTTGCGGAATACAGGACATGGTATGTCACCAACAGCGGCGGCATCTTTGCGTATAATAATAATAATGCGAGTCCCTATCCGGTCCAGTTTCCTATCGGCGGCAGCGCTTTCAATGGCGGTGCCGGCGGGTTCAATTATTTCCGGGTACTGGATAATTCGGGATATGTATGGACGTCCAGGATCGATTATACGACGAATTCCGATCGCATCCTGACGGATACCACGGGCGCGCCCTTTAGCGGGAACTGGTATGTCGATGGATATGGTCATGTCGCATTGACCATACGAGCGGACTCCAGTGTATGGTATTTCGGTGTCGATGCCTACAGCCTGTTTTATCCGGGAGGGAACCTGGTCACCATGACCGGTACCACTATGGCTCCTACGCGGCTGTCGCCGGCGGGAATGAAGTTTAAGAAGGTGTTATTCGGCGGTAACGGCATTATCGGTCTGACTACGACCGGGCAGGTGTATAAATGGTTTGCGGGCGGCAGTCGTACGCCGACGTTGATGACGACTCCGCGTCCTGCCATCGACGTGTTCATTTCCCATTTGGATGTTGACGGTTGTATCATCCCTGATCCGGGAGAGACGTCGGGTATGGGTTATCCGTATGTATGGGGTGGGTCTACCAGTATGTATGGAGGGCAAGGGGGGGCCGCCTATACGGAGCCGACATCGATCAAGTCTTTGTGGAAGATGACCGTTCCCATCAAACAGATCTCGGTAGACTGGAATACCATTCACTATATCGACAGTCTCGGCAATATGTACGGTACCGGGTTCAACTCTTTCGGTGAGGTGGGCAACGGCCAGGAGTTCATCAACAAATACAATTACCCCGGCTTCCCCGGATACGGGTGGGACATGGTGGACTATGAAAATCCGAGCGGTCTTCCCGTGCAGATCGGGAAGGGGATAAAATGGAAACACATTTTCAGCAATAACTGGTTTTGTTTTTACAAATATGCGCAGGATGTGAATGACAGCATCTATAGCTGGGGGCGTAATAAATCATTGGACCTTGGCAATGGCAAGTGGGGAGGGTATACCTCAGACGCAGATCATCCCAATTCATTGGATGTGCTGCAGCCGACCATGGTGCATCCCCTGACTACGCCTTTGCAGCAGTATGGCTGGATAGCGCCCAAGATCAGCGCCGGTCCCAAGCAAAACATTAAGGGTACTACTGCGACGCTCAAGGGTACAGCGCAGCCGTTGTTGCTGATTGCGGACAATCCGGTTCCGGCGGTCAATGGCATAGATACGGCAGGTTACCACGTTGTGGCCTGGCAGTGGACGAAAGTCAGCGGGAATGGCGGAACGATCGTGACGCCTACCTCTAATACTACTTCGGTTACGGGGCTTAGTACGGGTACCTATATCTTCCAGCTGGTGACGACCGATAACAATACCGGTACCTTGATGGCGCGGGATACGGTGATCGTGACCGGCACGACCAGCACCACCAGTACGCTGACGGCGAATGCGGGCAGTGCCCAGACCATCAGTCTTCCTACGAACAGTGTGACGCTGACCGGTAGTGCTGCGGAGATCGGCGGCGGCATTGAGTCCTATGCCTGGACGGAAGTGAGCGGCCCCGCACAATATTCTTTCAGCGATCCGGGAGAAAGGGAGACTGTCGTCAGTAATTTGGAGGCAGGGGCTTATGTATTCCGCCTGATCGTTACGGATACGACCGGGGCGACGGCGACGGCGACGGTGACCATTACGGTGAATTCCAAGGTGTCTACCGCCGCGGGCAATGGAATGACCATACCCGGAACGATCAAGGCCGCGGATTATGCTACGGGCGCAGGCATGGAAGTGCAAGAAACGCAAGCGACTTCGGATGCAGGTGGCGGCCTCAATGTCGGTTGGATCACCGAGGGCGACTTTCTGATTTATAACGTGGATGTGCTGACGGCCGGCACGTACACCGTTGGTTTCAGGGTTGCCACTCCGTATACCGGCGCCACTTTCCAACTGCAAAACAGTACGGGGAAGGTATTGGCCTCCGTCAAATCGCCCAATACCGGCGGCTGGCAGGACTGGACTACCACTACTGCTACGGTGACGCTGACGGCCGGGCAGCAGGCATTGAAACTTGTGTCTACCTCCCCGTATATCTGGAATATCAATTGGATCGAATTCACCCTGGCCAGTACGACCGCAGCGGGCGGCGCCGGGACGGCGGCCCTTGAGACAACTGAACCTGCGGCATTCGGTACCGATTCGACAGGCATCAACAGCAATCCGGCCGCCTTGTTGGTTTACCCCAACCCGGTGCGGGACAACGTTACCCTATACCTGAACGATGGGCACACGGGGCAATTCATTGTGCAGGTGATGAACCCCTCCGGCGGTATCCTCCGCACGTACAGTTTTACCAAGGATCAATCGCTATGGCAGGGTACGGTGTCGCTGGGCAATTTGCCGACGGGTGTATATTTTTTGCGGATCAGCGGGGAAAGCTGGCAGGAAGTCAAAAAGCTGATCAAATTATAAAACGATAAGAAGCGAATGATGTTAAGCGGGGGTCGACATGCGACCCCCGCTTTTTTATTTGTATCAAGGCAATAACACTTTTGTCGTGAGCGGCTGCCCGGTGGCCGTCAGGACTTTGACGATATACAAGCCGGCCGGCAGGCCGGAGATGTCCGTTTTTCCATCCGACAGCTGCCCCTGGCGAAGGGTTTGGCCGGCGGCATCGGTGAGGGTATAGCATTCATTACTGCCCGGAAGCAAGGAGACTGCTGCCGTTTTGTAGCCTGTTGGGTACCAGATCAGCCGGCGGGTGGATGAAGAGAAGTTCAGCAACCGGACGGGGGTATAGGTAGTATAGCCATCCAGGTCTACTTCTTCCAAGCGATAATAATTGTTTCCATTGACCGGGGAACCGTCTACAAAGGAATAGTCGAGCGTGACCGAGCTATTGCCTGCGGCGGCGACCGAACCGATCGTGCTGAAGATAGTACCATCAGGGCTCCTTTGAACGAGGAATTCGCGGGTGTTTTCTTCCTGGGCCGTCTGCCATTGCAGGAAGGCAGCGTTATCCTGGCGGCTGGCGGTGAAATCAGTCAGGAGGATCGGCAAAGGTACTCCGGTCAGCGGATGTGAAACGATGTTGGAAGTCGTGCCCGTCATGGCCAGATTCGTCAGGACGCCATCGTTCATATTGGCGGTATTGTCGAAAGCGGCGGTCATCCCGGTATTGTCTGCGCCTGCATTGCCGTCGTTGAAAGTAAATTGGCCGACCAGGCCCGGTTCATTGCCCAGCAGGGTGCTGTCCATATTGTTGAGGATGGCTGTGGCCGATTGCTGGGTATTCCAGATCCGCACTTCGTCGACGCCGCCGGCAAAGGGTTGGGTGTCCGGGCCTGACGTATTTTTAGCGATGCCCACGGTCAGGGGCTGGCTGGTAGCCGAGCCGAAGCCGCCCGGGATAGTGCCATTGGGGACGCCGTTGATATATACCGTGGACTGGGCGCCGTCGTTGACGAAAGCCAGGTGTGTCCAGGTGGCGAGCGGAATGTTATAAGCGATCGTGCCTATGCTGGAACCATTGTCGATGCCAATCTGGGTAGATGACAGGTCAAAAGTGTACCGAACGCCACCAGGTCCGCGATTACCCAGGACCGTGCTGAAAGTGCTGGAGAGAGAGGTAGGATTAACCCAGAATTCGACAGTGCCGGAAGACAGGTCATACAGACTGTTGGCCGGGATGTTGACCTGGTCGGTCACTCCGTTGAGGGTTATCCCGTTGTCACTGAACTGCACCGGTGAGGATAGCCAGGAATTGGCTGCGCCGGGGCCTTCGATGGTTCCGTTGAATCCCGAGTTTAGCGAGTTAGTGGCGAGGTTGTCCACAAGAGTGCCGCTGCCCTCATTGAAGTTCATATACAGGTTAAGATTGGGATCGCCAACGTTGACAGCCGAGAGCATACCGGCCCTGATCTGTGCAGCGGTGAGCACTTTATTCCAGGTCTGCAATTCATCGATCCTGCCGATCATGGGTTGCGTGCCGTTTGTTTGTACGCCGATCTGAAAATTCTGGCCGTCGGTAAAAAGATAGCCGTTGGCATTGGAAGCGCGCAGGATCCCATTGACGTACAGGGAAGCGGTGTCATCATCATAAGAAAAGGAAAAGGCCAGGTGTGTCCATTGGCCGACCGGCATGGGTACGCCGGTGGAGACCGGGTTACCGTTGATATCATTCCATTGGTTGCCCACCACAATGTTTCCGCTGGCGTCATAACCCATGTAGAAGGCGTATTGGACGGTTTCATCACCCTCGGAGACAAATTGGTGCATCTGGCCGTCCTGGATCAGGCTGGGCACATAGGCCCAGAATTCTACTGTAAAATCGCCGTTTGGATTGACCGGATCGGTGCCGGTATAAAAGACGTAATTAGTGTCGTTGAGTTCTAGTGCTGAATTTTGTGCAAAGGTTTGAAAGGAATGGAAAAGACATACCCCTAGCGGGAGAAGAGTAAAACTTTTTCTCATAGGATCGGATTTAATAGAGATGAAGATAGTAGAAAATCCTGAGGCACTAAAACAGGTTGGGGTATTTCCAGCGGCCTTAAGGGTTATACCTGAGGGGCCGAGGCGCGAAAATCTTATAAACTTACTGGCCGGATTGCTGTAAGCGGAGGTTTTATTACATTACAGTCTGAATGGCTCTTTCTAAAATGATACCACTTTTGGACAATTTCCGGGAGATCTCCACGGCACAGCGGGATGAATTCCGGGAGAATGGGCATTTGATGGTGCGGGGTTTGCTGGGTCTTGCCGAGGTCGGGACGTATCGTCAGCTGGTGGTGGATGCGGTGAAACGGCAAAACCGGGAGCGGAGAAAGTCGCCGGAGCGGGGNNTGCAGATGGTGAATTTGTGGCAGGGGGATGAGGGGGTACGGCAGTTTGTCTTTTCCAGGAGGCTTGGGAAGGTAGCGGCGGACCTGCTGGGGGTGTCCAATGTGCGAATCTATCATGATCATGCTCTTTTCAAGGATGCGGGTGGCAAGGCGACATACTGGCACCAGGACCAGTATTACTGGCCATTGGATACAGCCGACACGATAACGGTAGCGATTGCGCTGACGGATCAGAGTATCGAGATGGGCATGTTCGTCTTTGCTACGGGGTCCCACAAAAATGGCACCATCATCGATCCCAAATTGTCTTCGGAGCCTGATGGTCTATACCGGAAATATATCCGTGAGAATCATTTTCCGCTGACCTGTGCGGCAGGTATGCGGGCTGGGGATTCGAGCTGGCATTATGGTAATACCGTGCATCATACTTCTGCCAATGAATCCGACCGGCGGCGAGAGATGATGTCCATCACGTATATGGCGGATGGGGCGCGGGTGGCACAACCTATCCATGAGGGGCAGGTATATGAGTTAAACAACTGGCTGACCGGGTTGCCGCCGGGAAGGCTGGCGGCGTCGGAATTGAATCCGCTGGTGTTGTAGCTTCATATCCAAGAATAAGTGAAAAAATTTGTACATTAGAGAGGCTGGTCCGCTCTATGTATAAACAATCAGTGTATGAACAAAAAGCTAGAAGTCATAGATTTCCTTAAAGGATATTCTATGCTATCGATTGTGATCTATCATTTTGGCCAGACGCTGGGCCTATGGCCAATACTGGCGAGAATGATCGATTTCGGCGGCACTGGTGTGCATACATTTATCTTTGTATCGGGTTTTGGTCTTTACTTGTCGCATTTACGGCAACCATTGTCTTTTTCCCAATTCCTCAAAAAAAGATTTACCAAAGTCTACATTCCCTATATTATTATTGTGTCGGTCAGCGCATTAATTTCGTTCCTGGTTCCGATCTACGCCAATTCAGCGTATGCTTTTTTTGGGCATGTATTCCTATATAAGATGTTTGATGATGATATCATGTCGAGCTACGGTTATCAGTTATGGTTTATCTCCACAATCATCCAATTTTATTTTATTTTTCCCTTTCTTGTCCGGATGAAGGAACGGCTTAAAGATTGGCCGTTCATATTGATCGGGTTGGGGATCAGCATAACTTGGGGAATTTTCGTTGTTAGGACGGGCAGGGCCGGCATGCGCATTTACAATGGCGCCTTCTTTTTATATCTATGGGAGTTTATGCTGGGTATGCTGCTGGCTGAAAAATTCTTCGTGAAGGGTTACGAGTTCTGGAAAATGAAAAAGGTGTATTTGATGCTGTTGAGCGTTGTCGGGATCGGCGCGTATGCGATGATGGCTCTTACACTGGGTGCTTATGGAAGGTTGCTGAATGATGTTCCCGCGTTGATCGGCTACACCTGTCTGAGCGTATTTTTGTACCGGTGTTCCCTGGCATGGCTCAACTCCTTTGTGCTTTTTACCGCCAAAATATCTTATCCTCTTTATCTTGTTCATATCCTGATATTACTGATGGTGATTTACGGTATCAACTATTATAGGGGAGTTTATTCGTGGCCGGAGGCTATTGTAATATTGCTTCTATGTTTGCTGGTGGCTTACTGGCTGGAGAAATTTTTCAGATGGGTAGACCAGGCGCTTTTCGGGCCGAGAAAAGCCCCGTTAGCAGGAAAAGTCATAGGTGTTCGGGATAGGACATGAGATGAGGGAGGAGGACCGGTACGGAGCCGAACTGAAGTTTATCTGGCTGCCGATGTCGTCGGCGGGCCAGAGGCACAGGTGGCTTTGTTGCAACTAAAGCGGATATACACTATATTTAACCGTTTAAATTTTGGTCAATCAATGAAAGTCAGAAACCCTAAGAACCGGTTCGATTTGTCTATAGGTCGGAAAGAGCGTGTATTGGAAGTTGGGGGTGGGCATAATCCGCATCCGCGTGCGAATATAGAAACCGATAAATTTACTGACAGCAATTATCACCGGAGCGGCGATTTCAAGCTTTTGGAGCATCAGGAGTTTGTGCCGGCAGAGGGTGAGGCGCTGCCTTTCAAGGATAAGGAGTTCGACTATGTGATCTGTTGTCATGTGCTGGAGCATGCGGAGGACCCGCATCAGTTCTTGCAGGAGCAGTTCAGGGTGGCGAAAAGGGGCTATATCGAGACCCCCTCGTTGTTGGGGGAGGTGCTGGCTGCGCGGGATTCACACCGGTGGATATTGCATGAGTATAAAGATGTGTTGTATATCGTGGACAAGCAAAAGATCAATTTTCAACCAGGGTCCGTCAACCTGATGGAGTTGGTGCAGGATTACCTGCCGAAGCATTCAATCGGGTTTAAGGTACTGGAAAGGACGCACGCCAACATTATGACGGTAAGGATCGAATGGCGGGATAATTTTGAATATGTAGTAGATCCCACCGATCCGGAGATCCTCCAATATTTTACTTCCCAATGGAAGGAGGCCTGGGGGCCGGCATTTTTTCCCGAAAAAGGTATGGTCCGGGAGTTGAGGGATGCATCTGCTGCCTTTCTGGACATCGTAAAAAGTGTATATCGCAGTAAGGTGCTGAAGAAAAATTAGGTTGGATCGGTTGATCGGCATAAGAATGGGCTGTTACACTATAAAATCGCAGATCGGATGGCTGAAGCGGATATAAAGCAAGTCGACCCGGCCGGGTTGGAAACGCTGGAATTATTTTCGGAAGCTCCTTACTTTAATCGCTGGATGTTCGATGAGATCGCTGCTTTTTGCAAGGGGGATCTGCTTGAAATCGGCAGCGGGATCGGCAATCTCTCCATTTATTTGCTCAGTCATAGCGACAAGGTGGCTCTGAGTGATGTTAAGCCGGTCTACTGCGATATGCTGCGGCAAAAATTCGGTCACGATCCTTCCCTGACAGGGATATATATGCTGGACCTTGCGGCGCCGAATCCCGGGCGCTCCTTTCCTGAATTAATGGAAAAATTCGATAGTATCATCGCGTTGAATGTGGTGGAACATATTGAAGACCATGCGCTGGCCATCAGCAATTGCCGGAAATTATTAAAACCGGGTGGCCAGTTGATTTTGTTAGTTCCGGCATTTCCCTGGCTTTATAATAGGATGGATGAAGAATTAGGTCATTTCAGGCGATACCGGAAACCGGAGGTGGTCGCATTGTTGACTGCTGAAGGTTTTCAGGTGGTTCACACCCGATATTTCAATGCCATGGCGATAGTGGGCTGGTGGATAACCGGCTCATTGCTGAAGATGAGGAAAATTAAAAAGGCGCCGTTGAAGTGGTATAACCGGCTGGTTCCGGCGATGCGGCTGATCGATAAGATAGCGGCTAAAAAAATCGGATTGTCTGTGATAGCAGTCGCGCGAAAGGAATTTCCGCGGTAATATGATGGATACCGGGGGCCGGGGTCATTCGATGGGTTTGGGCGGGAGTTTGCGTTGCAACAGGATGACCTCGAAGGTATTGCTGTTCAGGGTTGCGAGGAATGCGCGGTTATAGTAGGCGAAAATATAGAAGTTATTCTGTCTGTTACGGACAAGGGCCGGCAGATAGGTATCGATGAATCTCGGGTAATCGAAAATTTGCTTATAGGCCTGGTATATGAACTGGCCATTTCTGAAGTAGTCGGTATTTTCGGGCAGAATGAAGGTGGCGGTATCGGTGATGACTTCGCCGCCATAAAAGGTGCCTACCATGTCCGGCATTAATTTCCAAAAGGTATTCACGTCGAAAGATGCATGATTTCTGAATCCGTGTTTGATACGGGTTGCGTGTGCCATGAGAGTGCTGTTCAGCCCCATCAGGTCGATGGTGTTCCCTTTGTACATATAGGCGAAGCCCCCGGCCGCCAGTATGCCGACGCTGGGGTATTGTCTGCAACTGTCGAAGGTCTGATTTTCCCTTTCTGCGATGGTTCTGCCGTTGCGGGCGTGATAGAATTCGGGAGATACGCGTACTGCCGTAAACTTTTCGACGGTAGTAAAGTCGTACCATGTAGACTTGGCGATGAAAAAAATGACGAAGCAGGCGGCTATGGTCAGGAGGTTGCGGTACAATCTGTTGTCGATAGAGATCGGGCCGATGTTGCGGTTCCAGAAACCAAAATTCAATGCCGAAGCGTAGGTCAGCGGCAGCATACATTGAAAGAACCGGCTGTATATAAAATGATCCCCGCCTGTCAGTACCGGAAGGGCAAGCGTACAAAATATGACGGTCAACAGGAGCGCCTGTGCTTTGTCGTTCGGGGAAAGCCGGAGAGTTTTACCCTGCTGTCGCCACTTTAAGAGGAGAACGATGGCGAAGGCGATTCCAATGGCGACGGTGAAAGCTGCCTGGGGATAGCCGTAAAAGAATTTATAGAGATAGCTAAGGCCGCCTGCTACATTATCTTTGGTACTGGCGGAGACCTTCGCGTAGTAAGTATTGGGGAAGGGATAGCCGAAGTAAGACATTCGCCAGGAAATGAGTGCGGTCAAGGTGATGATATAGGTTGCCAGCGGGATGCAGGCCCTGGCCAACGCTTTTTTTATCCCGGTCGTCGAGATTTGCTGGATGAAGAGGAGGAGGATGAACAGCAGGCCATAAGCGATGCTTTCCGGACGGGTAGGAATCATTATTGCCAGGAGGACGGAGAAATAGAGTAGGTTCGGCGGGCGGCCCAGGAGGAAGGCGTCGCAGAGTTCCAGGGTGAGGTTGACGATGAGGAAGAGCCAAAGGCCGGTCTCCATCAGGCCCATGATATTCCATTCGAGGAAACCCAGGGGGAAGAGAAGGAGTGCCATTATAAGGATATCCGTATCAGTTATAAGGCGGTCCATCGTGTTGTTGCACCGTCGAAGGAAGATGAGTACACGACAGACGGAGAAATAGGTCAGGATAAAGCCGAGAGCGAGTAGCAGCCATACGAATCTTTCTCCGCTGATTTTATAGAACAGGGCGCCGACCAGGGTCCACAGCAGGGAGGTAAATCCTTCTACGCGTTCGCCGCCGGTATTCCAGACAAAGCCCTGACCGCCGGCGAGGTGTTTCATATATACGAAATAGATATTGGCGTCATCGATGCCGTAGGTGGGTTTGTCGTATCCGTACCAGTAGATGACGAGGGTAACGACCAACGAAATAAATACGAAGCCGTAAAGGGAAATCCTGCTTTTTAGCCGCATGGAGGGAAATTTGCCAAGATAAGGGGACGAACAGATCGACCGCCCGAAAATATATAAAATTACGGTTGGTTCCTAATGAATTCATATGAAAAAGCCGCTCCCGGGATGGGCGCGGCTTTCGCGTCGTGCATATTACTTAAGGTCAGGGCACGAGTACTTTTGTTGTCAGGAGCTGACCTGAGAAGGTGCTCACTGTAACGACATATATACTTGGCGCCAGGCCGCTGAGGTATAGTTTTCCTGAGGAAAGCTGTCCTTTCCGGAGGGTTTGACCGTTTATATCCGTCAGGGCATAGAATTCATTGGAGCCGTTCTGGAGGTCTACTTCGACGTTATTTCCGCCGATGGAGTACCATATGAGCTGTTGGGCATCGCCGGAGGAAAATACAAGTGTCCTGATGGGGCTATACATCGAGTAACCGTTCAGGTCTGTCTCCTTCAGGCGGTAATAGTTGAGGCCGTTCGCCGGCGCTACATCGGTGAAGGTATAATTGGTGGCTGTGGCGGAGTTCCCGGCGGCGGGGACGTCCCCGATGGGTACATAATTAGTGCCGTCCGTACTCCGCTGAATGCTGAAGTCGTGGCTGTTCTCTTCCTGTGCGGTCTGCCATTGGAGGAGGGCCTGGTTGCCGGATTTAGTGGCAGTGAAGGCAGAGAAGTTGACCGGCAGGGGGGTTATGACGCTGGGGACAAAGTTGGAAGTGGTGCCCGTGAGTGCGAAATTCCCCAGCGTGGCATTGTTGTTGTTGACGGTCTTGTCGATGGCGGTAAGAAT
>PMUF01000139.1 GCA_003167015.1 Chitinophagaceae bacterium
CATATCTGGTGATGGCTGTCTTCACAAATGGCGGTTACATTATTGTTACTTAAACTGCGGGCGTTCTTTGGATCATTGGAAAATGACACGACCTTTCCTGTTGCCGGTTGGAGTACAAACACGCCCCGGTCAGTTGATCCGACCCATATTCTCCCGGAATCATCCAGTATAGGTCCACTGATCAAATCAGCGGGAATGACCCCCTGGTAATGGATAAACCTGTTTTTTGATCTGTCAAACCGGTTCAGGCCGCCGCCCGAGGTGGTGATCCAGATGTCTCCTGCCTGGTCCTCAACCAATCCCGTGACGTCATTGCCGCTAATACTTAGGGTGTCTTCAATCGCATTTTTATATACCACGAATCCGTACCCGTCGTATTTATTCAGGCCTTCACGGGTTCCGAACCACATGAACCCCCGGCTGTCGCGCAGGACACATTTCACATTTCCCTGGGATAACCCCACATCCGTCCCCAAATGTTCGAATTTCAGATTGCCTGCCTGGGGAAAGGCTGACATCGTAGCAAACTGGAGTACTATAATAAATAGCGGATATTGGAGGGGCCTCATGATCAATGGTTGGACGAACATATACTAACGCCACCTGACAGAAAGGCCATATCCGCGAAACCGCCCAAGGCCGAGTACTAAGTGTTTACATATATACAAAATGAAAAGATTACACTTAAATTTAGCTTCCCCCGCCTTATTTATTTCTGCCTTTCTCTCCGGGATAGAACTGTTGCGCCATATCGCTCTGCCAGTATTGCTTCGTATCGATATCCATGATTGAGATCCTGCCGAGGAAAGCCGCTCCGGTATCGACATTCCAGACATTGCATTTATGCATGGGTATATCGATGTCATAATTGGTAGTAGGCGTATGCCCAATAAAGATTTCGTCGAAAAGCATCAGTCTTCTGGGATAGTAGATACTTCCGCGGGGGATAAGGTCATTGACAGCCAGCGCAGTCTCCCAGAGAGTTCTGTCCCAAAAGAAATTGCTGGGGAAACGCTCGCGGGACGGCCCATGCACCGAGGTGAAGCCGGCATGGATAAACAATCGGCGATGCTCATCCTGGTGATATAGCGGGGCCCGGTTGAAAAACTCAAGGTGTCGCTGCCTTTGTGCCGGACCGGCACCTGCATAGCTGTTCAAAGTAGCCAATCCGCCGTGTAACAGCCAGTCCGTCGATACGTCCCCGCCGGCCAGCCACTCTTCACACCAGGCATCATGATTGCCCTTGATGAAAATGCAGGCATACAGGTCGCTCAATTCCATCAGGTATTCGATCACCTCCACGGACTGCGACCAACCGTCGACGTAATCACCAAGAAAAATCAACCGGTCATCCGGCTGCAGTCCTGCGCGCTCAGTCACCTGTTGCAACGCTTTGAATCCCCCATGGATATCTCCTATAACTAAAGTCCTTGCCATTATCCAATCAGTTTAACGTTCGGCATGTGTTACTAACTGTTAAAGATACTGAAAGCCCAAATGCCCCGCAGGATTGACCTGCGGGGCATCGGACCTGTATCATCCGGCATGTCGGGTAAGCCGGGACGACAGGAAGGGGAAAAGAAGGTTTAGGGACTCGGGTTACTGTATGTAAAGATGTAAAGAAAAAAAGGGAGAGAAAACGGCGGATCTGCGAACGACAGAATAAATCGACGAACACCATCCTCCGTCTACGGACGCACTCTGCCCCGCTTACGGGCGGAGAAAATTCATGGCGAAAGCAGTACCCGCCCCCAGGACGGCGCCCGCAGCCACATCCGTCGGGTAATGCACGCCCAGGTAGAGACGGGAATAGCCCACCGCCGAGGCCCACAAAAGAGAAGGAGCGATCACATACCACTTTGGATACGCCCGCGAGAGCGCCGTGACAGCGCTGAAAGAAGAAGAACTGTGCCCTGAAGGAAAAGAATATTCGCCGGGCCGGTATACCGGCGTCAAATGCACATCGGTCAAAAAAGGCCGGGGGCGCCGCACCAGCTGTTTGATCAGCAGGTTCAGCAGATAGGTTGTGGCTGTGCTGCCGGCAATATATAATGCATTCCGTTTCGTGCGGGAGTCATTCTCGATCAGCCCATCGGCCAGTACTGCCACAGGAATGGCTATGTCAACGGGAGTATTCGCATTCGAAATGAACCGCCAGATACCCGTCTGCCCTTCGGTACGACCTGCCGCCAGCCGCTCGAGGATATTTTCGTCCAGGCGCTGAAGTCCCGATTGCGCCTGAAGACCGCAATGGAAAAAACAGATACAGCAGAAAAGAAGGATCAGCGGTCGCATATTCCTTAACAAATATATAGATTTGCATCCATGCCCGAATACTCCTCTCACCGGCGCCTGCCCGGGCTACGGACCGCCCGCGCCCTTTATTGCTGCCTTATCCTCCTGCTGGCAGGGTTGAGTGCATGCCATTTAAACGAGCAATTCCCTTCCCCCTTATGGTTTTACCGCTATTCCAGCAATACCCCATCGAAATGGGACACCGTGCTGAACAGAGGCAGCTTTCTGGAATTGAGGCCTGATGGCTCCTATACCCAGGACTTCGGCCATTTCGACTATGGCAACTGGGCCTTGAAGGGGCAGGAGCTCTACCTGACCAACCAGCATCATACCACTTACATCTACCGGCTGTTGACGGTCGGAGGAAAGGAAATGGAAATCTATCTGGCCAAAGGCAAGATCGCTTTCTTTGAAATACAGCCCCGCCCCTCGGACAGGTCTTCCAAAGACCCTTTTTCCCGGGACAATAATCAGTGGCGTATCCCCGCCACGCATAAAGAAAACATCGACGAGATCCGGCAGCGGCTGCGCAATCATTACCAATTCTGGGAAACCTACTTCCAATGGGGCTCGGACAATAACATCAGCGCTATCGATGTCACCGATATCCCCAGCCCGATGAAGGTTTACGGGAACGGTTTTGGGCTTAAGCGATATGACAGCCTGTCCACCCAATGGAGGTCGTACTTTTTCGATGAAGAGGACTGCCGTAATGCCGACACGATCATCAGAGGCGTATTCAGACGTAACAAGATCAAGTGGCCCGACACCGATGATCAAGGCGAGCTATTCGTCAGCGGCGTCCAACAGGTTGAAACGTTTCTGAAATGAGCAAACCGATATGAACGCCTCCTCCACATATCAGCTGCCTATCACTAAGCCATGGGTCTATCACTCACTCTTCTGGTTAGCCTACTACGTTTTCGCCGCCCTCATCTCTCTCACCATTCACCAGATCGATGATCCCCATTTCTATCTTCAGCTGCTGACTATGCTGCCTCCTGATATGCTGCTGGTGTATTGCAACCTCTATCTCCTGCTACCCCATCTTCTCCTGAAAAGGAAATTCATACTCTATGGCTTACTGTTGCTGTTATGCATGTCGATCATATCCGCGCTCAATATATTCCTTCATCATTTGTACGGTCTGGCAGGATCAAAGGTTTACGCCCCTACCGGTGAATTTAACGGCCGGAATTTCGCCTCGCAATTGATGAATTGCATTTACCTGATAGGGCTGGTCACCGGACTGAAATTCTTAAAGGACTGGATGTCTCAAAGGGAGAAATTGCAGAAAATAGAAAGAGAGCAGGTAGCAATGGAACTCAATTTTCTGAAATCGCAGATACATCCGCATTTTTTCTTCAATACCCTGAACAACCTGTATTCCCTGACGCTGCAAAAGTCAGACCTGGCGCCGGAAGTGGTGCTGAAACTGTCGGACCTCATGAGCTATATGCTGTACGATTCCGGCGCGGCTCTCGTGCCCTTGGACAAAGAGGTCGTTAACCTGGACAATTACATTGCACTGGAAAAATTACGCTTTGGTAGTCGGCTGTCCTTGTCATTTGAAAAGGAGGGCCTTTATTTCTCCGGCCCGGAGGAACGGGGAGGCCCCGTACAGCCCATTCGTATCCCACCCCTGATCCTGTTGACTTTTGTCGAAAATAGCTTCAAACATGGAATGAACCAAATCATCGGTGAAGGCCGGATCACCATCCGGCTAAGGGTCCTGCCCGGCGAGTTGTGGTTTGACGTCGGCAATTCCGTTAGAACCGATGCTCCGGCAGCAGCCTCTCCAGCGCAAAAACCGCCGGTTGGAAAGAACGGCATCGGGCTCAGGAACGTAGTGCGGCGATTGGACCTGCTCTATGGTTCCCGCTATACGCTCGACCTGTCCGGCACGGAAGATAGTTTCCACGTCACCCTGAAAATCCCCTTGTCATGAAAGATCTCCGGTGCCTGATCGTGGATGATGAACCCCTGGCGATCGATGTGGTCGTTAACTATTTGGAGCGACTGGACATCCGGGCCATCACCCGTTGCGACAATGGCATCGACGCCTTTCGGCATCTGCAGCAACAGACCTTCGACCTGCTGTTCCTCGACATAGAAATGCCGCAGCTGACGGGTTTCGACCTGCTCAAAAGCCTGACCCATCGCCCCCTTGTCGTCATCACCACCGCCTGGCGCGACTTTGCCGTAGAAAGCTTCGAATGGGAGGTGCTGGACTATCTCGTCAAGCCATTCTCCTTTCCCCGCTTTTTACAAGCCATGGAAAAAGCCATTCGGACGCTGCAACATCCCGTTCCACCACCGCCCTCCTCTCCCCCCGTCGGCAATACCCATTTCCTTTTTCTGAAAAGCGATCGCCAATATGTCAAAGTAGAAATCAGCCGCATTCTTTACATCGAAAGCCTCAAAGACTATATCCGCGTTGTCACCACAAACGACACGCTGCTTTGTCATCAATCCCTGACCGATATCACCGCTAAACTACCGCCCGATCAATTCCTCCGCGTCCACCGCTCCTATACGCTGGCGTTAGCCAAAATCGACCAGGTCCGGCAGCATCGCGCCCATATTGGCGGAAAACACATTCCCATCTCCCGTGCCTGCCGCCAGGAAGTCTACCGCCGCCTCAACGAGTAATCAAAACCCGCCCACAGCCTGGTCACTCGTCGACGCCATTCTACCATTCGTCGAAATTCCTGTCTCCCGGCGATTTTTTCTTGCCCTGCTCATCGCCCCCTTGTAGTTTTAAGCAAAAGCATTCCCCGGATGAAACGCATCCCTTCCATCGATATCGCCCGCGGCCTCGTCATGGTTATCATGGCGCTGGACCATAGCCGGGATTTCCTTCATGCCTGGTCCCAGGCCCACAGCCCGACAGACCTCGCCGCTACCACACCGTTATTTTTCTTTACGCGCTGGATCACGCATTTCTG
>PMUF01000077.1 GCA_003167015.1 Chitinophagaceae bacterium
CGCGTTGCCGCGGGTAGCGGGGGTACCGGCAAAAGAGTTGTTGGCTGCAAGAGCCTGGGCAAAGGAAAAGAAAGGGAGTGCGAAAAGCAGTAAAAAGGTAAAGGGCTTCATGAGTACGTTTTATAGGGTCGATTGTTTTGTCGGGGTCAGGCGGCTTTTCGGCAGGAGGATTTAAAGACGGGATTTCTAAGGAGTATGGAGATGACTAAGGGTATTCAACTAGCGGGCCAAAATCGCAAGCCGCTTATTTCCAATTTGATATGGATTTTTCGGCCCGAATGCACGTCCCAACCCGGGACGAAATAAGCCGCTTATTCCCACCACCCACGTCCGCATCCGCCACGCGCGGGCAGTCTTTACGCCTCCTGACCAAGCCAGACGGCCCCGCCGATGCTATCCCGGCTCGCGCCTGTCACTGAAGCCAGAACGTTATTCTCTTCACGCCACCGCAGCACCCCGATCAGCGCCATGATCAGCGCCTCTTTATAATCGACCAGCCCCGTATCCGGGACAATCACTTCCACCCCTATATCCCCCAACACTTCGCGTAGCCGCTCAATGAGAAAGGTATTGTGCGCCCCGCCACCGGTCACCAACATCTGCCTCGCGACCGCACTCGTCGAAGCGACCGCACCCGTCGAAGCGCCCTCCGTACCCACCAGCAGCAACCGCACCGCCCGCCCCACCTGCTCCGCAATATGCTGCGTATACGTCCGCAACGCATCCGCCGTCGTCAGCCGGCCGCCGGAATCAATCAAGGCCTGGCCGATCAGCGGCAACACCGTCTCCGTCCCGAATTCATTCGCCAGCGACTTCGGCCCGGGCATGCTATAGTAAGACAACGCGTTCAGCCGCCCCAACAATTCCGCATCCACGGCCCCACCTGCCGCCAGGGCCCCGCCCGCATCATAGGGCTGCCCCTCATCCGCCGCCAGTTCGTTCAACACCCGATTTGCCGGACACACGTCGAACGCGCCGAAGCCCGCACGCGACACATTCGCAATTCCGCCCAGGTTTAAAAACCAAGCATACTCCTGCAACAACAGCATCTCCCCGATCGGCACGATCGGCGCCCCCTGCCCACCCAGCGCCACATCCATCGCCCGCAGATCGCTGACCACATTGACCCGGACCGTTGCCGCCAGCGCCGCTCCATCCCCCAGCTGCGCCGTCATATGCCTGCCCACATCATGGAACACCGTATGACCATGGCTCACGACCAGCTGCACCTGGTACTCCAATCCGCTCTCCCGCACAAATCGCAGCACCTGCTCACCCAGGTACCGCCCATATTCCACATGTAATAATTGATAGTCTAATGCAGATAGCTCACGCGCAGCCCCCAGCCGGCGACGCCAATCGTCGCTATAGGGATAGCAATCCGCCTTCACCAGCTCGAAATCCCAGCCCTTAGGAGTCTGCCGCGTCGCAAGCCGCTCCTGCAGATGCACATACGCAATGTCTAATCCATCCAGCGAGCTCCCGCTCATCAACCCGATAACTTTGTAGACCATAGGGGGACAAAAGTATGCATTTTGAATACTTTCGGCGGGGACATTCGCGTCCGGCGGAGCTCACCTCGCGCCCGGCGGGGTTCACCTCGCGCCCGGCGGAGCTCACCAGACCTTCGTCAGAACTTCGTCCCTCGTTCTTCCTTGGTCGTACCCTTCGCTTCACTCGGGTACCCGCGTAAACACCAGCCAGTCCCCCAGCCGCCACGGAACTTCGTCGGACCCTCGTCCCTTGGTCCTTCTCGTTCGTAACCTTCGCTTTGCTCGGTTATCATCCCGGCTGACCTCATAGGTCATCTTGAATTGTGTAGCCGACAGCCGCTCATAGATGAAATGCTCGAACACCGTACTCAACACCAGCTTGCCGCCCGACCAGCCGCTGCTTGACCACTGCCGGTGGCCGTGAAAGTTGTCGAAGGTGAAGGCCACGAACTGACCTGTCCCCCCATCCACGCCCCACATCGAGGTCGCCTTATAGTCGCCTGGCGGCACATCGCGATGCTCGTAGACGAGCCACGCACTGTCCAAAGAAGGCGCAAAAGACACCTCCGCCGCTATCTTTTGGCCCTGAGCGAAAGCCCCTTCCCCCTTCCAGAACTTCGCCGGGCTGCTCCGTCACGCCCGTCTCGTTCGTAACCTTCGCTTTGCTCGGTTACCTGTAAAAAATGCCACCAGGTCAGGGTCCAGCCTTGCGGGCGCTGTCGCCTGGGAATAGCCCGGCGTCCCCACCATAACACGGGCGAAGAGTGCGATTGTCATAAAAAAATTCCTTTTCATGCTTAAAAGTATTCCCCTCATCCATCGCACGCAACCGCATTCAACGATCACGGTGAAATTTTCAATAATTTTAGTGTAGGTTTGTCCGAAAACCGGGGCGTACTATGATTGTCAATTTAAGCCAGCAATATTCCCTGCTCAGCAACTGGATCAGCGAGATCCGCGACGAGACCATCCAGCAGGATCGGATGCGGTTCAGACGCAACCTCGAGCGTATCGGAGAAGTCGCCGCTTATGAGATCAGTAAGACCCTGCCCTTCGAAGAACGCGAAGTCCAGACGCCTCTCGGCATCGCCGTGTGTAAAGTATTGAAGGAACAACCCGTCATCACCACCATCCTCCGCGCCGGCCTGCCCCTGCACCAGGGACTACTGAATTACTTCGACCGCGCCGATAATGGATTCATCTCGGCTTACCGGCGGCATCAGCGTGACGGCAGTTTCGAGATCAGCCTCGATTACGTCTCCTGCCCCGAACTCGAAGGCCGGATCGTCATCGTCTCCGACCCCATGCTGGCCACCGGCGCCTCTCTCGTCAAGACCATCCAATACCTGCGCGAAGAAGGCCACCCCGCCGAGATCCATGTCGTCGTCGCTATCGCCTGTACCGTCGGAATAGAATTCGTCCTGCGCAGCGAGCCCCAATGCAAGGTCTGGTGCGGCGCCATCGATGATGAGCTGACTGCCAAGGGTTATATCGTCCCCGGCCTCGGCGATGCCGGCGACCTCGCCTTCGGCACCAAAGCCCAGATGTGAGGCCGGTCGCCCCGCCTCTATGCGGGTTCGCCCCCCAGTCCTGCCAACCCTCGCGCAAAGCTTTCGCTTCTAGTATCGGCCGCGNNGCGCCCTCGCGCGTCCTCTCACTTTAGGAAAACTTTATCAGAATCGTTCCCCTTTTTTTACTATTTTTCGCTTGTTAATCTACCTAAGCCAACGTTTCATCGAATTTATTCGTCTAGTAGTCTAGTATCCCAACTTTATTTTTCCATTGATAACGACAGACTGAACTGTTTATGAAGCAGATAGCGATCCTGAACACCCAAAATCCATCCGACCCCGGTTCATCTTATCCGGTTTCCGCTGCGGAACCTTACCTTCCGGCGGCAGGCCGCCGTCTGCCTTTTCCGCACCGCAGTCGCCGTCGTGCCGTCACCGCCGCCAGCCGCAGGTCCATCCCAAGCCTTCGGAAGATCCCTAATGCCAGGTCCGGCGCCGTCCTCAGCGCGATGCTGAGCCTTCGGTCGGACGAATCCGGTCTGTCGTCGCTGTTGAGCATCCTGGTCTTCGCCGGCATCCTGCTGCTGACATCGCCGTCCGCCCATGCCCAGGACCCGGGCTTCTCCCAGTTCTTCGCCTCTCCCCTCACCCTGAACCCCGCCCTCACCGGTAAGTTCAATGGCGTATTGAGGGTAGCCGGCAACTATCGCAACCAATGGCCGGCCATTAATAATGCCTTCATCACCTCCACCGTATCCGTCGACGGCCCCATCATGACCAATAAACTGCCCGTCAACGACACCTGGGGCATCGGTATCATGGCGATGGACGACAAGACCGCCAGCGGCATCCTCAACGATTATTATCTCGGTATTTCCACGGCCTATCACCTGGCCCTGGACGAAGACGGCTACCACTCGATCGGCGTAGGCTTTCAGGGCGTCTATGCCAACCAGAGCCTCGACGGCACCCGCCTCACCTTTGAAGACGGCCTGCAGCTGGACGGCACCTTCCTGCGTTCGCCTTCCGAGGCCATCAATTCCGAATTCGTGCAGGTACACTATTTCGATGCCAACATGGGAGTGCTCTATAACGCCACGACCAACGGCAACAACAACTTTTACCTCGGCGCTTCAGGGTATCATCTCAATCACCCCAAGGCCTCCTTCCTGGGCGAAGACACGATCAACGTGCCGACCAGGCTGACCCTTCACGGCGGCGGCTACTTCCCGATCCCCGGATCGGCCAGTACGATCTATGTCAGCGCTCTGGCCAGCAACCAGGCAGGCGCCCGCCAGTATGTACTGGGTGGCGCATGGGAGATCACCAACGATAATGACGAGACAAACCCCGTCAATTTCTACGCCGGCCTCTGGGCCCGCTTCACCAACAATACTACCGATGCCGTCATCCCCTATGTGGGGCTTGACTACAACAACTTCAGTCTCGGCGTCACCTATGACGTCAACGTATCCGCTTTGTCTACGGCATCGCAAAGCCGCGGCGGCATCGAGATCTCGCTGATCTATATCAAGAAGGCCTCCGACGGCAAGCACGGCGTTCCCTGCCCGAAGTTCTGAAAGTGGCGGGCGCTACACGGTGCGCGCCCGGGTCCAGACCTTCGTCGGAGCGTCGTCCCTTGCTCCTCCTCGGTCGTATCCTTCGCCTCCGGCTCGGATATACGGTGCGCCGGGCCATCCTCAATGGTGGCCACACCACCTCCGCCGCCAGAACCGCCGCTGGAACTCCCGCCAACCCCACCACCCCCACCCCCAGAACC
>PMUF01000433.1 GCA_003167015.1 Chitinophagaceae bacterium
CGGCCCGCACCACCGGCGCGGCCCTTGCCAGAACTTCGCTCACTTATTCCGTTCGGAGGCTTCTGACCGGGTTGGCCAGAGCCGCTCTTATAGCCTGAAGGCTGATCGTCGTCAGCGCGATGGCCACTGCCAGGATGCCTGCCAGGACAAAAACCCACCATTCGATATTGATGCGATAGGCAAAATCCATCAGCCACTGATGCATAATGAACCAGGCGATGGGCGAGGCTATAAGGATAGCGATCAATACCAGCAGGATAAAATCTCTTGATAACAGAACGACGATATTCCCGATAGAGGCGCCCAGTACTTTGCGAACCCCGATCTCTTTGGTGCGCTGCGCGGTGGCAAAGAGGGCCAGACCCAGGAGACCGAGACAGGCGATGAATACAGCAAATCCGGCAAAGATACTAAAGGCTTTGCCAAATAGCTGGTCATTCTCATATTGCCGGTTAAACTTTTCATCGAGAAAATAATAGTCGAAAAAGTTGCCGGGGAAAAAGCTGTCATAGGTTTTCTTCGCGGCCGCGATCGTAGCGGGCAAGTNNGCTCGCCGAGACTTTTATGGCGATGTCGCTGTTGCTGCTATAGGCGGGAAAGAGCATAGTAGGTTCGACGGGATAGCGTAGCGATTTTTGATGATAGTCCTTGACCACGCCAATGATGTCCCATTTCCTGTCCCGGGTCAGGATCGTTTTTCCAATCGCCTCCTGCGGCGTGGTAAAACCCAGCAGTTTAGTGGCGCTTTCATTCAGGATAATGTTGTGCAGCTTGCCGAAGTCGGGGTTAAAGTCGGTATATGTATAGTCCCTGCCGGCCAGCAGCTTTATCTTGTACATGTCGAGCCAACCCATGCTGATGCCGTTATTCCGCATGGTATAATGAATCGTGTTGCCCTGACCTGCCCGGCGGATATTAAAACTTCGGCCCGTTTCATCGCCGAAGGTATTCCAGGAAGCAGCCGCTCCGCTGACCCCGGGGATTTGCCGCAGCTCATGCATAAGATTATTTTCCCTACTGATGAATGTGGAATCCCAATTGGTGAGGGCCGGCGCTTTTACGACCAGTACCTGGTCCATATTCATCCCAAGTTCTTGCCGGCTCATATACCGGATCTGCCGGTAAACGACAAAGGACCCGATGATCAGGATAACGGTGATAGCGAATTGACCGATCACGAGGCCTTTTCGCAAAACGATCCCCTTTTTCGAGGTGCTGAACTTCCCTTTCAGCACCAGGATCGGCCGAAAGGAGGATAAGACAAAAGCGGGATAAAATGCGGATATGAAGATTCCGGCCAGTAAGAGCAGCAACAGCCCGATCATCACACTATATCCACCCATGCTTTTCATCAGCAGGAAGGAAAGGGACAGGTCATGACCGACGAGAGCATTAAACGGGGACTGGAGAAGGAGGACAAAGGAAATAGCCAGGATAAGGGCGATAAAATTGATTAAAAAGGATTCGGTGAGGAATTGTTTGATCAACTGAGCCTTTGCAGCACCGACAACCTTCCTGACGCCTACCTCCCTGGCCCTTTCAACGGAGCGGGCGGTGGAAAGGTTGATATAATTGACCCAGGCGATCACGATGATGAACAAGGCAATGATCAGCAGTCCCCAGACCACAGTTGCGCTGTCCGTCTTGCCGATCTCGTATTCAAAATCCGAATAAAGATGCGCCCGGGACAAAGGCTGTAAATAAAACTTTTCAACGCTGCCCGAGATCTTATTGCCCTGAAAATGCTTTTGGCTGAATGCTTCGAACTTGGCCTGAAGGCCCTTGTAATCAGTGCCGTGCTTCAGCTGGATATAATGCCAGAAGTCGGAATCGGTAAAGTCGTAATCGGCCTCCTTATACGGATTTTTGCCCTCGTACAATGTTACATAGGACGCCAGGAGATCAAAGGACAGGTGCGAATTCTCCGGGATGTTCCGGCAAATACCTGTCACCTTATAAGGCGTACTGTCTGTCCCCATGATAAGAGTCTTCCCGATGGCCGAAGCGGCATCATTCCCCCGTACCCCGAAATACCTGTATACGGCATCCTCCGTCAGGACAACCGTATAAGGGGCTGTCAGGGCAGACTTCAGGTCACCCGCTAACAGGGGATAAGAGAACATGGTCAGAAAGGAATTATCTACCGCGATGACCTCCTGGTCGCCGTATTTTTTGGTCCCATGCGAAATGATCTCTTTGCCAACAGGTATTACGCGGGCATGAGCGATCACTTCGGGGAAGTCATCCTGCATCGCTTTACCGATGCCGGAGTACGTGATCGTGCCATGCTGGATCAGCTTGCCGTTCTGATACCGGTCATTGTACACCCGGTATAGGTCAGCTGCATTTTTGTTGAACTGGTCGTAGCTCAGCTCGAAATTGACATACTGCAAAATGAGCAGGCAGGCTGCCATGCCGATCGACAGGCCGATAATATTGATGAAAGAAAAGACCTTATTCTTTCTGATATTTCGCCAGGCGGTGGTCAGATAACTCTTGAGCATAATGGCAGATTTATTTATGGCTGGCGCCCGACTTAGGCGCAGCCTTCGATTTTCCTATCTTCCGGTAATACGCACAAACCGTGTTCATCAAACATTTCTCGCACTCCGGCTTAGGCCGGCAGATCTCCCTGCCCAGAAACGACAAGGCCATTCCTGCATCCCATTCCTCCCTTGGAAGTATCTTCATCAGCCGTTCTTCAATTTTTACCGGGTCGGTCTCTTTCGTAATGCCCAGCCGTGGGACTACCCGCACTACATGCAGGTCTACGATGATCCCCTCAGCCGGCTTCCCCGCCTGCCGCAGGATGACATTGGCCGACTTTCGGCCGATCCCGGAAAATTGGGTCAGCGATTCCAGTGTCAGTGGCGCATCGGCATTGAATTGCCGGGCAATCCCCACCAGCCATTTCGCTTTATTGGCAAAATTCCGAACGCCTTTCACATAAGGCCACAGATCCTCCGGACTGGCCTTGGCCAGCGACTCCATCGTAGGATAGGCCGCGAAAAGCTCCGGCGCCAGCTTGTTGATGACATCATCCGTCGATTGCGCCGACAACACCACCATGACGATCGACTGATAAACAGAATGAGCATGCAACGGATGCTTTTTACCCTTGTATTCTTTCAGCAAAGGCCGCAAGGCAACAGACCAATCAATTTTTGATGACATAACTGGTAATTGATTAAATTTAATCCTTTTATCAATATGCCCCAAAACACCCCAAATGTTCAACACCCCAATTCTTCAGGCCGCCTGGTATCGCTGGATTTTTTCCGCGGACTGACGGTAGCTTCGATGATCCTTGTCAACAATCCCGGCGACTGGGATCATATCTACCCTCCGTTCGAGCACTCCAAGTGGAATGGCTGTACCCCCACCGACCTCGTCTTCCCCTTTTTCCTGTTCATCGTAGGGGTGTCCATCAACTACGCGATCGGTGACAAAAAACCCGACCGCAGCCTGCATCCAAAATTGATTTTGAAAGCCGCCCGGCGTTCGATCCTGTTATTCGGCCTGGCCCTTCTGCTGAGCCTGATCATGACTTCGTTCGACTTCGCTCATCTGCGGATCATGGGCGTTCTCCAGCGGATAGCCATTGTGTTCTTTATCTGCGCAGTACTGTTCATCAAAACCTCGCAGCGCGTTCAGCTCTGGATATTTTCTCTCATCCTGGTCATCTATTGGTTGCTCATGTGCTTCGTCCCCGTACCGGGCATCGGGCCTTCCAACCTCGAGCCCGGCACAAACCTGGCCGCATGGGTCGATAACCTCATCCTCGGAACCAATCACATGTGGCGGCAAAGCAAGACCTGGGACCCGGAAGGGCTCCTCAGCACCTTGCCGGCTATCTCCACTTGTCTTTTCGGTATAGCGGCAGGGGGTATCCTCAAGCGGAAAGATCTTCCGGATGCCAACAAAGTCGCATGGCTTTTTTCGGTGGCCTTCCTCGCGATCNNGGCCTGGCCACGGCTTTCCTGGCCTTATCGTACTGGCTGATCGATAGCCAGGGACGCAAAAAATATACGACGCCTTTCATTGCCTTTGGCGCCAATGCTATTACGATATTCGTGGTGTCAGGTTATCTGCCCATGATCTTCAACAGCATTAAGATCACTACCTCGCAGGGTAAAGTGGGGCTCACCGAATTTCTGTACCAGTCGCTGCTGACACCGTACTTATCGCCGGAAAATGCTTCGCTGGCTTCGGCGCTGATCTATGTGATCTTTCTTTCTTTTCCTATGATGTGGATGTATAAGAAAAAGATATTCATCAAACTGTAGGGAAATAAAAAAGCACCCACCGCATTTTTTCGTGTAAGTGCTTGATTATCAAGTGGACCCTGTCGGATTTGAACCAACGGCCCGCTGATTATGAGTCAGCTGCTCTAACCAACTGAGCTAAGGGTCCTGCGGGACGCCGAAGCGTCTCGTCCTAATTTGGAGTTGCAAAACTATAAAATTCGCGCCAAGTCTGAAAATATATAAAAGGGTATTTCTCCTTATCTTGCTAAGAGAAATGACCGGAAAAACGGAACCTTTGCTTTGCCAATGATAGATACAGACCGAATTAAATACTTGCAGGATCGTATCGGAGTTAGCGACCAGTGGGCCTATAAGGAACTCTTTACTTCTTTATATGACTATCTCTTCCATTTTGCCAGAACCCTTCTCAAGGCAAAGGAACCGGCCGAAGAAGTGGTCTCCGACGTTTTTATCAAAATATGGGAGAATCGCTGCAATCTTGACAGGATAAAGAACCTCAAGGTCTATTTATACATCAGCACCCGCAATTGCGCCTATAACTATCTCGAGAAACAGCGTCGTATTGTCAGTCATCCAACGGCAGAATTCCCCGACGACCTTCCCAGCATCTATTTTGACCCCGAGCAGTTGCTGATCACCGCAGATATGCTGGCCATGATCCAGCAGGCCATCAATCAACTGCCGCCTAAATGCAAAATGATCTTCAAGCTGACAAAGGAAGATGGCCTGAAAAACCGGGAAGTGGCCGAAATATTGAATATCTCGGTCAAAACCGTAGAAAACCAGCTGGCCATCGCCCTCCACAAGATCGGGGCCGCCGTTCACTTCGACATCCAAAAAACGATCCCTTCATCGCACCGCCACCCGCATTAAAATTTTCTTAAAATTCTTTTGGGGGTATTTGCCATTTTTCCTGTCCTGTATATAACAGACTGCGTCGTATGGGAAAAGACGAAAAAGAATATACCTGGAACCTCCTCGCCAAAAAACTGACCGGTGAAGCCTCGCCGGAAGAATTACAGGAATTGGAAATGCTCTTGCGGCGTAACCCTGAGTTGCATTATCCCATGCAGACCCTGATCGACCTCTGGCATAGCGGCGAACCCTCCCGTCAGGCAGCGGCGGAGAGCGCATTCAACCGCCACCTCGACCGCATGGAGAAATTGAACACCGGCTTTACAACCGGCGACTCCTCCTCAACCGGTGATGATCTGGTGGCAATGGAGTATGCGCCTGCCCGAAAGTCCAAGGTATTTCGCAGTGTACTGATAGCCTCTCTTATCGCAGTAACGCTCGCTTCTACCTGGCTCATCCTATACCCCGGACATAACAGGCAACCCCTTTCCCCTAACCCTACCCAGGCCTCTGCCGCCCCGGCCCTCAACGAAGTCGTTACGGCTAATGGCTCCAGGACCCACCTGACGCTCCCCGACGGCACCAGGGTATGGCTCAATGCCGGCAGCCACCTGACGTATGACAAGAGTTACGGCAGCGCCCGCCGCGAGATCAACCTGACAGGCGAAGCTTTCTTCGACGTGGCAAACAACCCCCAACAGCCCTTTATCATTCATACGCCCCGGATGGACGTTCGGGTATTGGGCACGAGCTTCAACGTGAAATCCTATGCAGCCGATAAGACGACAGAGGCGACGCTCGTCCGCGGCAGCATAGCCGTTTCTATCAAAAACCGGCCTAACGAGACGATCCTCCTCAAACCTAACCAAAAGCTTATCGTGACCAGCGACCTGACCACGTTGCTCCGCCACGAGCCCGGCCAAGCCCGCACAACGTCAGATAGCACCGCCCAGGTCAGCATCCGGCCTCCGTCTTACGAACAAAATACCGGCGCCATGATCGAGACGTCATGGATAAATAATAAGTTCATTTTTAGGGACGAAGATTTTGGTACCCTGTCAAAAGACCTTGAACGCTGGTATGGGGTCAGCATCAGCCTGACCGATCCTGCACAGGCAGAATGGCGGTTCACCGGGAATTTCGAAAAAGAGAACATCCGGCAGGCCCTTGATGCCCTGAAATTGACGGCTAAATTCAATTATATCATACAAGGAAATCAAATACAAATTATAACAAATAAATAGTTAATAATATATGTAATGACGTAGGAGTAAAAAAACGGGAAATGTTGGCGCATTCCCCGTAAGGTAACATCGGAAACCTGGCAATGCGTGAGAGCAGTACAGGCTTCACTTTTATTGAACCTATAACGATAAAAATATGAAAAAAACTCTAACGATTGGAGGATTGCCACTTCATGCCGTTAAAAAAGCTCTTGTTATCATGAAACTAACTGTGCTGTTGCTGCTGGTAGGGGTGCTACAGGTATCGGCGACCGTCAATGGGCAGATGAAGGTCTCACTCAGCTTGAGTCAGGTAGAGATCGGGAAGGTTCTCAGCCATATCGAGAAGCAAACCAATTACCGGTTCCTTTACAATACTGCTTTAAAAGGCATTCAACAGAAAATCAGCATCGATGTCCGGGACGCCGATATCGACGATGTCCTTAGGAACATCTTAACAGGCACCGATCTCACCTATAAGACGCTTGAAAATAATCTCATCGTTATCTTGTCCGCTTCGCAGCAGCCGCCATCAGACATACAGGTGACCGGCAAAATTACCGGGGAGAACGGCGAACCGCTACCCGGCGTCTCCGTCACACTGGTAGGAACTGACAGGGGCACCGCTACCGATTCCAGCGGAAATTTTACCATCACGGTACCCACCGGCGGGACGCTCCGCATTACCTATGTCGGATACGTGACACAGGAGGTAAAGATCGGTAACGAATCGCAGGTCAATATACGGTTATTGCCTTCTGCCAATCAACTGAATGAAGTCGTCGTCGTCGGCTATGGTACGCAAAAGAAAATAGACGTTACCGGTTCAGTCGCACATGTTAACGGCGACGTGCTGGCCAAACAACCTGTATTGACAGCCACCCAGGCCCTCCAGGGCAAGGTTGCCGGTGTACAGATCACCAGCAGCGGCCAGCCCGGAAGCATGCCCCAGGTAATCATCCGCGGCTCGGGCTCGATCCTGGGCGGCGCCAATCCTTTGTATGTGGTAGACGGGATCTGGACGGATGATATTACCAACATCAATAGCGCGGATATCTTGTCCGTGGACGTATTGAAGGACGCTTCTTCCGCCTCTATCTATGGCGTAAGGGGTTCTAACGGCGTCATCCTCATCACGACCCGGCAGGGCGCCGGCAAGATGAAGGTCTCCTACAGCGGGACTATGGGAATTCAGCAGGCAGCCTATATCGTTCCTATGGCCAATTCCGCCGAGTATATCAATTACAGGGAGAATTTTTCAGGCCTGCCGATCTCCCCTACGGGATATTCCACCAATTGGTACAACCAGGTCTTGCGGAATGCGTTTTATCAAAATCATAACCTGTCCGTCTCCGGCGGCAGTAGCCAGGACAAATATGCCCTCAGCGCAAGCTATCAGACAAATGACGGCATCATCATCTTTAACAACTATACCCGTTATACCGTCCGGTTAAATAACGAGTTCAATCCCACCACCTTCCTGAAGATCTGTACCACTGCTTCCTTTGCCAATCAAACGTCGCAAAATGTGCCGACCGNNTGGAAATCAAACCGGTCTCTTCACTCGCACTCCGATCGACATTCAATGAAGAGGCGATTTTCGGGGATGACAGGGCCTATACCTACGAGCACCCTAATGATACCACTTTCTTTACCACTAATGGCGGGTCTCAAGGTGCGACCAGGAGCACGCTGAATGTGTCCAGCTCGAAATACTATTATTGGGTTTGGAGCAATACCGCCACCTACAGCCAGACTTTCGGGCTCAGTAAGCTCAGCGTATTGGCAGGTACCGAAGCACAAACGAACTACAATTCAAGCTGGTCCGCTTATCGATATAGTGTACCGCCGATACCCAGCGAATGGTATCTGCAGGACGGAGACCAGAATTTTCAATTCAACAGCAGCACGATCGCGAAGTACACGACGAACTCTTATCTGGGACGCATAACCTATAGCTATGACGACAGGTTCCTGTTTACCGGTAACTTCCGTGCGGATGGCAGCTCGGTCTTCAACGCACAGAACCGTTGGGGCTATTTTCCCGGCGCCAGCGTCGGATGGGTGCTTACACACGAAAAATTCATGCAGGCGCAGAAGATATTTGACTACCTGAAGATAAGAGGCAGCTGGGGCGAATTGGGCAATTCAAATATTCCGGCCGATGCTACGGTCCCGACCGCCTTGTCCAATATTCCGTACTTTTTCAATAGCGGAACCTCGGCGTCCGGGGCTACTACAGGCTCTATCATCCCCCAGATCAAAGACCTGAACCTCAAATGGGAAGTGACCAAGGAGGCCGACCTTGGGTTTGATTACAGCACCCTGGCCGGAAGGCTCAGCGGCGAGTTCGATGTATATGATAAAAAAGCCACCCAGGCCCTGATCTATGTTTTGGTCCCCGGCACCTTCGGCAGCCAGGCCAATCCCAACAGTACGATTTCGCCCGGATACGTGCTGGACAATGCCGCTACGATCGACAACAAAGGCGTGGAATTTTCCGCACGCTGGCATGACAAGATCAATAGTAAGCTGTCTTATTTCATCGGCGGCAATGTATCCTACAACAGGAACCGGGTGGTCAATCTAAATGGCGGGGCGCCAATATTCGATGGGAATATCAATGGCTATTTTACGACGGAAACAAAGGCCGGTTATCCCATCGGGGCTTTCTTCGTACGACAGGCCATCGGCGTTTTCCAAAGCCTGGCACAGGTTGCTGCATATGTCGACAAGAACGGCAACCAACTGCAGCCGGGCGCCGAACCGGGCGATCTTATTTACAAGTACAATTCCAATGGCGTACTGGATACGGCCTATGCAGGTTCTTATCAGCCGAAGGTTTATGTCGGCATCTCCGGTGGCCTCACCTATAAGAGCTTCGATTTTTCTATCGACCTCTATTCGAATATCGGCAACCAGGTCTACAATGGCAAGGAGCAGGCACGGGTGACCGCTACGGATAATATCGAAAAGTCGGTCGCCACCACCTTCTGGAGCGAGGGAAACAAAACTAATTCGCAGCCCGCTGCGAATGCCGGTAACCTGCCTGCCTCTACGTATTTCATTGCTTCGGGTACATTCGTCCGGATCAATAATGCCACGCTAGGGTATACGGTACAACCGAATGTACTGTCGAGACAAAAGGTCATCACCAGCTGCAGGATATTCATCGATGCGCAAAACCCGGTCACTCTTAAAAAATACGGCGGATTCTCGTCAGAACTGCCCGGTTCATCCCCAACCAACGCAGGGATAGAGCTTGGCACTTATCCTACCACACGCATCTTTGCCGCCGGTATCAACCTTGGTTTTTGATCATGAAATGATAATTGTATCATTAAAATTTTCGAAGATGAAAAATAGATTGCTTGTTCTTTTTTGTTGCGCTGCGGTCGTCGGCGGATGTTCAAAAAAGTTTTTGAATGTGCCGATCCAAGGACAAGGTACACCTTCAACAGATCCCCAGGTAGCCCTTGACCTGGTCACCGGGACCTATAATGCATTGATCACACCTGACCCTACCCAAAGCGAATTCGGGTCATACGACATTCATGGCATTTATTTTATTACGGTCACGAATATTAT
>PMUF01000329.1 GCA_003167015.1 Chitinophagaceae bacterium
GATCCCAGGCTAAACACCAGCAACAGGGTCGCCGAGAATAATCGTGTTTGCATAATAATGGTTTTATGATGTAATTTACACGTCCGATATTCGGTTTCCCGCCACGAATCGATCAGCGATCGAATTAATCGACGAATCTAAATCAACCACCCCTTCAAAAATACGCCCATGCGAATATTCTATCTCATAATAACCCTCGCATCCCTTTCCTTCGAAAGCTTCTGCCAGGACTATCCCCCAAAAGATATGGCAGCATTGCAGGCCCTGCCTGTGACCTTCCAGCGTTGTTGGAATGACCACAACATGGATTCAATGGGCACGATGCTGACGGAGGATGTTGACTTTATTAATGTAGCCGGCACCTGGTTTAAAGGGAAAACGGCGACAGTGAATGATCACAAGGATAGCCATTCGATGATGTTTAAGAACAGCGTCCTTAGCACCGATAGCGTGAACATAAGGTATGTGAAATCGGATCTGGCCATCATCCACGTTGGCTGGGGCATAAAGGGAGATCTTGATCCGGACGGTACGCCCAGAACACCGCGGCACGGGATCTTCACCTGGGTGGCAATCAAGAACAAAGGTAGATGGCTGCTTCTGGCCGTCAGTAATGTCAACATCAGGGCAAAGGCTTCTCAGCAAATCCCTCCTTCCGGCTCAACCCCATGAATTTACTTCACATAGTACATGAGCGACGTCGGTACAGGCCCATTATCCTGGGCGCCGGGCAGCATATAGTAGAATTCGAAATTTTTTCCTCCTTTTGGATGGGAGTATTCGTACCGTATCGGGTAAAAGCCTTTTTCCAACGGAACGATCCAGCTTTGGTAATCTGTCCCGGGAGCAATCTCCATCAGTAGTTGATCCCCGATGAAAAGCTTCGTCCCCGGTTCCCCGACCATTAAAAAAGTATAATAGCCCTTTTGTTCGGTTTCAAGATACCCCGCAATACGACAGAAATAGCTGTTTGAATCCAATTGATTAAGATCGACAGTGTCTGAAGTTTTTCCTGATTTAATCACCTCCTTGGTGGCAGCCGACCGATAGCAGGTGTAATTCCAGGCTCCTTTGATCGCCTCGCCCGGCTTCGGTTTCGGAGTCAGCGGCGTGCCCAGTGTAAACTCGGCAGCGAGCGTCTTGTCTGAAGAATCGTTGACAAAAAATGTCTTGATCCGTAGCCGGACATCGGACACAGGAGTGATCACGTTCTCAGCTTGCATTTTCGATGACGCAATCGTCGGTTCAGTGTCATCCGTTGAATATCGCATATACTTTGCAGGTAACATATTGTAACAGCTTAACGTAAAAGGCATGCCTTTTACAACGATCCCGCCAAGAGGGTCGATATGGATCCGGTCCTGCATGAACAGGGGCGACAGCGTATACTTCACCCCGTCGTATGCGCTCTTACCCTGCATAGAGACATGCGTCTCATTAGGATAGGTCACGGTATCCCACTCAATGGTGGGCGGAGCGGCGCTTTTCAGCAGCATGACCATAGAGTCTATCCCCATGCCATGCCAGGCGTTCCCCGTGCGTCCCGTTATATACAGGGACTTTATTCCCTGCACGGTATTCATTCTTTCCCGGGCATACCGGATCAAAAAACCATGATCCCACCATAAGGATGGGTCTGCCGCAATGTAGGCATCAAACAATTGAGGCTCGGTAAACAGCGTGTATAAGACAAAAAGGCCCCCAAGCGAATGCCCCCACAGGATATTCGACCCGTTCGAGGGGTAGGTCTTATTGATGTAAGGGATCAGCTCATCTTTCAGGAAAGCCAGCAGCTTTGGACCGCCGCCCGCTCCATTCTGTCCTGCGGAGGTAGGCGTCAGGTCGCGGAAACGCTGGTTCACATTATTGGGATAGCTGTTGACCACGCCAACCATAATGATCGGCGGCGTAAATCCCCATTGCTTCGACCAGGACTGCACCTGTTGGAATAGCTCCGCATTCCATTCTCCGTCCAGCAGATACAATACCTGGTATTTTTGATTCGAACCCGGTTTATAATCCGCCGGTAGTTGTATTTGAAGTCTTCGCTCTTCTTTTAAGGTTGGCGAATAGATCGAATCTTTTATTCCCGGTTGTGCCGATGCATACAAACAAACCAGCAGCGGGAGAGAAGCAATAATGACGTGTAGGCGCATATGCCAAGTTACCAAATAATTGCGGTTTCTACGCTTGGAAATGGGTGTTTTCACCGTGCCGGAATAGAAGGACAAACTCTACATTTGCGGTTCATACAGCCTGCCGCACACTCCATTAAACCTAAAACCATCAATATGAAAAGATCCATCGGTGTATTGTCAATTGTTGCGGCCTTCATCCTTCTGTTAGTAGTGAATTGTTCCACTCCCATTGTTGTAGGCAAAACGGTAGTGATCCCCCGGGCTTTTCCGGACAGTTCGGTCACGGGTATCCGCTTTCCCACGGACTCTACCGTCATTAATGGCTGGACCAATAATTCCGCCTTTCCCACGTATTATGACTCTGTGAGCATTTACAAACATACCTGGGGTATCTGGGCCGGTTTGACTGCCCCCACAACACAATCGGTAGGAGGAGATAGTCTCTTGATTTATGAAACCTGGCTGGGCTTGAATGAAGTCAGACAATACATATTGGACAGTGCCGGCCCATGTCAGCCCGGCGCATTGAGCAAGAGAGGGCTTGCACCACTTACCCGTCCCCGTCAGTTCGAGCATGCAGGTATCCTGGCCCGGACGATCAATCTGGCGGCCCGGCAGAAACGGCGCGGAGATACCGCAGTAGCCAATAACCTCTGGGTCACTGTTTCCTACAGTCCTGAGATGGCCTGCTATGCCATCAACAACAAGTTGTTTAAGCAGTCGGTGATCAACAGCTATTACCAGGCGAAGGGCTATGGACAGATCAGCCCCTTCCCCGACAATTCCATCTTCATCAAGCCTACGTACCTGGAATATCCGGCTGATGCCAAAATCCTGTTGATGCCGGTCTGGCTTAATCCGCCGAATCCGGCCGATTCCCTCAACGCCATCGGCCCCGATCAGTTTCCGTTTTGTGTATATGTGGATGTGAATAATGGACAGCCCGGTAATAAGACGCTGGTGCCGGTTACCCCCGGGTGTACGTCGAAGGATTCGATTGCCAATGCTACCTGTAACCTCAATGACTTCATCCACTTCACTGTTGATTCTACCATGGCGGCTTTCATGAACCAGCAGGATAGCATCCAGGGGTTGAGCGGCGGGAACAAGGCCGAAGCGGGTAACAGAGTATTGCTGGTGGCCATGCATGTAGGCACGAAAGAGATTTCCAACTGGACCTGGCAGACCTTCTTCTGGGCGCCGGCACCTTCTACTCCCGGTGGTCCTAGCTCCAATCTGGCCGCAAGTCTTTTGCCGAATACAGTACAAGGGGCTGCGCGACACTATGCCGCCAATGCTGCCTATGTGATGACGACGCCCAACAACTCCACTTCCCCGAAAGCGGGCAGCATGTTTGGCTATAACCCTTACCTGGAAGGGGGGTTCGGTCCCACGACCTTCAACATTCCTAATCATTATCAACCCACGTTCGTCTATGGTATGCAGACCAATTGTATGACCTGTCATTCCCTGGCTGTGCCCTCCAGTGCTACCGGTTATGCGACCGATCAGTACATCAGCCTCGTGGACCCGGCCCTCTTCAAAGGCCAGGTAAAATTAGACTTCGCCTGGTCGATCCAGACAGCCTTGATCAATGACACAATACCTTATTGGAATTTCACCAAATAAACCCCCGGCGCCATCCCGGAGACTTCGCTGGGCTGGCGCCATTTACTCCCCCTTGGTAGTTGTGCTAACGACTTCCCATTCATCAGACTTGCCTGCCCGCAAATGCAGGATTTGGTCGGCATTTTCCAGCGTCAGCGTATATTTCGCATGCTTATCCTTTCCCTCTTCGGTCAGCTCGGTGATCCAATAACCGGCGTACGTTGCTTTGATACTGGATTGCAAAGCAACCGGCAGTTCGCTGGAAAGGATATTGCGCTCGTCGGAATGTTTTGTCGTTTGCGATGCGCGGGTCGTGCTGATGAGCAGGAGGAGGGCCGCGGCTACCATTGTCTTTTTCATTTTTTCGTTTTTGTAAGGGCAAAACTATAACGCTTATCCGATGGCCGCCTGTTAACAAAGGAGGAATGGATGAGCTTGTTAAACCCCTTAACGGATTTTTCCAAATGTTGGGATGAAAACGAGGTTTTAGGCGGTGAACCACCGGTTTTACGGTCAGTAGTTCCGGTGGCCGAAGGATGATCGGTAAATAAAGATTTTAAATAACCCATTCAAGAACAGCGAAATACAAAATTCCCAGTGTAAGACCTGCCCACAAACTACGAAGCTTACTCTGAACATTTACTCCAAAAAATGTTGCGATAACAGGCCGCCACATGAAAGAAACAAAAACGATCGGATACAAAATCCTAAAGACCACCCATGTTGAGCTAATGGGCAATACACCCCTGTATTGATATAAAACCTGCATTTCATTCACCAACGTTATCATCGCAATGATATTACTGACCACCAGCAGGATCCAGGCCCACTTTTTATTCTTCAGCAGGAAAAAGAAGACTATGGTTAAAAAAATAGCATTGATCGGCCCTCCCCATACGGAGGGATATCCCCCGCAATCTTTACAATGGAGAAAATAAACCTGTGTTCTGATGACCTTATACAAAATCCAAACATAGAAAAATCCATACGCCCACAAAAACAGCTTGAACCATTTGGCTGGATCAAGTGGCATATTGGGCACGATGACGGGTTCAAGTACATTTGTTATCTGTTCTTTGTATATATTCATTCGGGAAAACTCAGCCGATTGAGTATCTGACTTCTGTGTAAAATGCTGCTCCGCTTCTTCCCTGTCAGCCGGCGTAATAATTCTTCCCTGGAGTAATTGTTTTGCAGCTTCTATTGCAGCTGACTGATAGGTGTCGGGCTCTTGGGTTATAATGAGCAACGCTACTGTTGTATAATGGCTGAATTCTTTGTAAAAATCTATCTCCATATCATTAAAATAAGATTTATTTGGTTCACCACCGAACGCTCCTTGTATCATATTCGGACAGCGCGCTATCGCAAGTCGGTTAATCAATTGAGGTCTAACTTCTTGTAATTAGGCATACTTGTTGGGCCGCAGAGATGGTAAAAAGTCAGCTATGCATATGAAATGGTTTACTGCCTGCATTTTCACCGCTATTTTCTATACCACCAGTTTTGGGCAAAGCCAGCCCCCTACACCCCGGGACCTCGTCGTAGTCAACCGGACGACAAGCATCTCCAACGGTGATGGTGGTTCGCAGATCATTCATCTGGATGAACGCGACGGGGACGGAGTCGCCTGGATAACGGACAAAGCCTTCTCACAGGGAACCATCGAATGCAATCTCCGTGGCAAGGATGTATTGCAACGAAGTTTTGTCGGCATCGCCTTTCATGGCGTGAATGACACCACCTACGAAGTGATTTACTTTCGGCCATTCAACTTTCAGGCGACCGACCCGCTCCGGAAATCCCATGCAGTACAATACATCGCATTGCCGAAATATGATTGGTTTAACCTTCGGGACAGCTTTCCGGGTCGATATGAAAAACCGCTCGACCCAGCCCCGGACCCCAATGACTGGTTCCATGTAAAAGTGCTCGTGCAGGGCGGTCAGGTAAGCGTCTTCGTGAATG
>PMUF01000018.1 GCA_003167015.1 Chitinophagaceae bacterium
GGCCGAGATCGGGTCGGCCACCGGTTTGTCGATGTCGGTGGTGGGGACGTTGTGGTCGGCCGTGGCGACGATCTGCCGGGGGCGGAAGACCTCTATTCCTCTTTGTTCGAGTCCCTGGAAGGCCTGGGGGCTGGTGACTTCGTGGATGAAATGACGGTCGATATAAAGTACGGAAGGGCCGCCTTCAATAGTGAGGACAACGTGGCGGTCCCAGATCTTTTCAAATAATGTTTGTGGCATAGCTTGTTATCAGTGATGATTTATGAGGGAATGGCAGCCGTCGTATAAGCATGGGCCAGGCGGCGGAGGTCTTCTTCCAGCACTTCTTTTTTGGTGTCGGCTACGTGAAGGAATTGTTGATATAGGGTGTCGACGTCGTTGCGGTTGAAGTCGTAGCCGATCTTTTTGAGCCGGAAGGCGAGTGCGCTGCGGCCGCTGCGGGCGGTCAGCACGATGCGGGACTCACCGGCGCCTACTTCATCGGGATTGATGATCTCATAGGTGGAGGCGTCTTTGAGGAAGCCATCCTGATGGATACCGGAGGAATGGGAGAAGGCATTGGCGCCAACAATCGCCTTGTTGGGTTGGACAGGCATACGCATCGTATCGGATACGAGGCGGCTCATGGGGTTTAATTCCTGGGCGTTGATGCTGGTATAGAAGCCGAGTTGTTTGTGTTGTTTGATCACCATTACTACTTCTTCGAGGGAAGTGTTGCCGGCGCGTTCACCGAGTCCATTGATGGTACACTCGATCTGACGGGCGCCGTTGCGAATGCCGGCGATGGAATTAGCCGTAGCCAGACCGAGATCGTTGTGGCAGTGGCAGGAGATGACGGCCTTGTCGATATTGGGAACGTGATTCACGAGCCAGGCGATCTTTTCGCCGTACTGATCGGGAAGGCAATAGCCGGTCGTGTCGGGGATATTGACTACCGTTGCGCCGGCGGCGATCACGGCCTCGACCACGCGGGCGAGGTATTCGTTGTCGGTGCGGCCGGCGTCCTCGGCGTAGAATTCGACGTCGCCGACGAGGTTGCGAGCCCATTTCACGGCCTGGACAGCCCGCTGGAGGATTTCTTCACGGGTAGCGTTGAATTTGCTTTTGATGTGCGAGTCCGAGGTGCCGATGCCGGTATGAATACGGGGTTGGCGGGCGTGGCGAAGCGCCTCAGCTGCGACTTCGATATCTTTTTGCACGGCGCGGCTCAGTCCGCAGACGGTGGCGTTTTTGATGATTTTGGCTATTTCCTCGACGGACTTAAAATCACCGGGGCTGGAAATGGGGAAGCCGGCTTCGATGATATCCACTCCCAAAGCCTCCAGCCGGAGGGCAAGGCCGACTTTTTCTTCGGCATTCAGCTTACAGCCCGGGACTTGTTCACCGTCGCGGAGGGTGGTATCGAAAATGAAGATTTTTTTGTCGGACATTCGATTAATTTACAAAGGTTTAAAAAAGGGCGGAAATAACCCATTTACCGAAAGTACCTTTGTTTATTTTCGTTATAAAATCATAATTGAAGTGGTTTTACACCCCTTAATAGGGGGTAAACGACCTGAAACCCGCTACTGTAAAGGATTTTAAAGTTTGAAATTACGATGCCCAACCGATCGTCAGATGCACTGTTTCAATTGATTAAGTCTCTGGAAAAGTCAGAGAAAAGGAACTTTAAGCTCTATATCACCCGGAATTCGGGTAGTGGGGACCTGAAGAGCATCCAGCTGTTCGACGCTATGGACAGGATGGATGAATATGATGAGGCTCAATTGTTAAATAAAAACAAAAATATCCGCAAGCAGCAGCTGTCCAATGCGAAGGCGCATCTCTACCGGGAGATCCTATCGAGCCTGCGGCTAATAAGACAGGAGGATAATATTGATATTCAGTTACATGAGCAGCTGGATTATGCCCGGATCTTGTATAATAAGGGGTTGTACCTGCAAAGTCTGCGGACGCTGGACAGGATCAAAGAGAATGCGCGGGCGCATCATCAACTGACGTTTTTGCAGCAGGTATTGTTCTTTGAGAAGACCATCGAGTCTTTGCATATTACGCGGAGCATGCAGGACCGGGCGGACCAGCTGGCTACTGAGCTGGATGCGGTGAATGAGCAGCTGAGGCTGATCAGTCAGCTGTCGAATCTTGCTTTGCAGCTGTACAGCTGGTATATCCGTCATGGGGTGGCCAGGAATGAGGAGGATGAGGAGGCGGTGGAGGAGTTCTTCGAGAAGAACATGCCTTCGGATTTGACGAATTGTCAAGGGTTTTACGAGCGGCTGTACCTGTACCAAAGTTATTGCTGGTATGCCTTTATCCGGCAGGATTTCCTGTTGTATTACCGGTATACGCAGAAGTGGGTGGACCTTTTCGAGAAGGAGCCTTTTATGCTGGTGATCGAGACGTCGCAATATATTAAGGGCATGCATAATCTATTGTCGGCGCATTTTGACCTGCTGAACGATCAGAAATTCAGGGAGACGCTGAAGCAGTTCGAGGACTTTTCGGAGTCGGACGTCGTGAAGAATAATGTGAACAATAGGATACAGACGTTTGTTTATCTCTATATATCGAAGCTCAATCAGCACTTTATCGACGGTACTTTTACGGAGGGCTTGACCCTGGTGCCCTATATTGAGGACAAGCTGAAGGAGTATTGGATTTACCTGGACCGCCACCGGATACTTGTGTTTTACTACAAGATTGCCTGTCTGTATTTTGGGAGCGGGGATTATGGCAATACGGTGGATTACCTGAATAAGATCATTAATTGGAAGGTGGATTTGCGGACGGATCTGCAGTGTTATTCGCGGCTGCTGCACCTGATTGCACATTATGAGCTGGGGAATGTGGATTTGCTGGAGTACCTGATCAAGTCGGTGTACCGGTTTATGGCGAAGATGCAGAACCTGAGCCGGGTGGAGGAGGAGATCTTCAAGTTTTTGCGGAAGTCTTTTGCGTTATCGCCGGACCAGTTGAAGCCGGAGTTCGGGAAGCTGGTGGAGAAGCTCAAGACGTATGAGATGAACCGGTTTGAGACGAGGGCGTTTATGTACCTGGATATTATTTCGTGGCTGGAGAGTAAGATAAAGCATGTGCCGGTGCAGGATGTGATACGGGAGAAGTATTTGACGGGCAGGAGGAGGGGGTAGGGACCGCGGGACGCGGGCCGGCCGGGGGCCTAAAAAATATAATTTTTTCGCTGTAAATTCGTACCTTTGCCCTCTTAATTTAGGTAGATTGGCTCTGTCCATAAGGGTCAATCATTGTCTAGATGATTGGTATTCAATAGCATAGGAAGAAAGAAGAAAGTTCAAAAAACCGCATAATTGCAATATGGCTATCAAAAAAGAAAATCGTCCCAGAGCCACTTTTTCAAAAATCACTATCGGTCTAGCTTCACCTGACAGCATCCTTGAAAGGAGCTATGGCGAGGTATTGAAGCCCGAGACCATCAACTACCGCACGTACAAGCCTGAGAGGGATGGGCTGTTCTGCGAGCGTATTTTTGGTCCTGTGAAGGATTATGAGTGCGCCTGCGGAAAGTACAAGAGGATCCGCTATAAGGGGATCGTGTGTGACCGTTGCGGGGTGGAAGTGACGGAGAAGAAAGTGCGTCGTGAGCGGATGGGCCACATCAAGCTGGTGGTGCCTGTCGTTCACATCTGGTATTTCAAGTCGTTGCCGAACAAGATCGGCTATTTGTTGGGGATGAGCAGCAAGAAGCTGGAGAGCATTATTTATTATGAAAGATATGTAGTGATCCAGCCGGGTATCCGTGCCGACAAGTCGCAGAATTACGGAGACCTGTTAACGGAAGAAGAGTATCTGGAGATACTGGACACCCTGCCGAAGGACAACCAGTACCTGCCGGATGAGGATCCGCAGAAATTCATCGCCAAGATGGGCGCGGAGGCTGTGCATGACCTGCTGGAAAGGATTGAACTGGACCAGTTGAGTTTTGATCTGCGGGCTGCTGCCGCCAATGAGACTTCTCAGCAACGTAAGGCGGATGCGCTGAAGCGGCTGAGCGTGGTGGAAAGTTTCCGTGATGCCAATACGAGGATCACCAACCGTCCCGAGTGGATGGTCATGCAATATATCCCGGTTATTCCGCCGGAGCTTCGTCCGCTGGTACCATTGGACGGGGGTCGCTTTGCGTCATCTGACCTGAACGATCTGTATCGCAGGGTGATCATCCGGAACAACCGGTTGAAGCGTCTGCTGGAGATCAAGGCTCCCGAGGTGATCTTGCGTAACGAGAAGCGTATGTTGCAGGAAGCGATCGATTCGCTGTTCGACAACAGCCGTAAGTCCAATGCTGTGAAGGCAGAAGGCGGACGGGCGCTGAAATCGCTGAGCGATGTGCTGAAGGGCAAGCAAGGCCGGTTCCGTCAGAACCTGCTGGGTAAACGTGTCGACTACTCCGGCCGTTCGGTTATCGTGGTCGGTCCTGAACTGAAATTACATGAGTGCGGGCTGCCGAAGGATATGGCTGCCGAATTGTTCAAACCCTTTATCATCCGCAAGCTGATCGAGAGGGGTATTGTCAAGACGGTGAAGAGCGCGCGGAAATTAGTAGACAAGAAAGAGGCTATCGTCTGGGATATCCTGGAAAATATATTGAAAGGTCACCCGGTGATGCTGAACCGGGCTCCGACGCTGCACCGGTTATCGATCCAGGCCTTCCAGCCCAAGCTGATCGAAGGTAAGGCGATCCAGCTGCACCCATTGGTATGTACGGCTTTCAACGCCGACTTTGACGGTGACCAGATGGCTGTTCATGTGCCGTTGAGCAGTGCTGCCGTGCTGGAAGCGCAGTTGCTGATGCTTTCTTCGCACAACATCCTCAACCCGCAGAACGGTACGCCGATCACCCTGCCTTCACAGGACATGGTGTTGGGCCTGTACTATATCACGAAGGGCAAGAAATCCACCCCTACCGAAAAGGTGAAGGGCGAAGGGAAGGCCTTCTACAGCGCGGAAGAGGTGATCATTGCTTATAATGAGGGCAGGGTTGACCTGCATGCCTTCATCAAGGTACGGACTAACGTTCGGACCGCGCAGGACACGATCGAGCACAAGCTGCTGGATACGACGGTGGGCCGGGTGTTGTTCAATCAACACGTTCCGGCAGAAGTAGGATTTGTAAACGCGTTGCTGACGAAGAAGTCGCTGCGCGAGATCATCGGCAATATTATCAAGATAACGAACATTCCCAAGACGGTGAAGTTCCTGGACGATATCAAGCAGCTGGGATTCCGGATGGCATTCCGCGGCGGGTTGTCCTTCAACATCAATGACCTGATCATCCCCGATACCAAGGAGCAGCAGCTCGACAATGCGAAGGTGGAAGTCGACGAGGTATGGGAGAACTATAATATGGGTCTGATCACCAACAACGAACGGTACAACCAGATCGTTGACATCTGGTCCCGCGTCGATACCCGTATCACTGAATCTTTGATCGTGGAGCTGGCTAATGACAAGCAGGGTTTCAACTCTGTGTACATGATGCTGGATTCCGGCGCCCGCGGTAGCAAGCAGCAGATCAAGCAGCTGGCCGGTATCAGGGGGCTGATGGCCAAGCCGAGGAAATCGGGCTCTACGGGCAGTGAGATCATCGAGAACCCGATCCTTTCGAATTTCAAGGGCGGGCTGAACGTATTGGATTACTTCATCTCTACGCACGGCGCCCGTAAGGGTCTGGCCGATACGGCCTTGAAAACGGCGGATGCCGGTTACCTGACGCGTCGTCTGGTGGATGTGGCGCAGGATGTGGTTATTACGGAAGAAGATTGCGGCACGCTGAGGGGTATCGCCACCTCCGCACTGAAGGATAATGAAGATGTGGTAGAACCGCTGTATGACCGGATATTGGGACGTACTTCCCTGCACGACGTATATGATCCGCAGGCTGATGATAAGCTGCTTGTGGCTGCCGGTGAGCAGATCACGGAGGAAATCGCCAAAGCGGTCGAAGAGGCGGGTATCGAAATTATCGAAATTCGGAGCGTGCTGACCTGCGAGAGCAAGCGTGGGGTCTGCGTGAAATGTTATGGTAAGAACCTGGCGACGGGCTATACGACCCAGAAGGGTGACGCGGTCGGCATCATCGCTGCCCAGAGCATCGGTGAACCGGGAACTCAGCTTACACTGCGTACCTTCCACGTAGGTGGTGTGGCCGGCAGTGCGTCTGTAGAATCGACGATGGGCGCCAAGTTCGAAGGAACGATCCAGTTCGACGGTTTGCGTACTGTCGGAACAAAAAACAACGAAGGTGAGATTGTACAGATCGTCATCGGCCGTACCGGTGAAGTACGTATCATGGACGTGAAGAACGATCGGTTGCTGATCACCAATAACGTCCCTTACGGCGCTACGCTGAACGTGAAAGACGGGCAGAAGGTGGTCAAGGGCGAAGTGATCTGCACCTGGGATCCGTTCAACAACGTCGTGATCTCTGAAATTGCGGGTAACGTGAAATTCGACGCCGTGCTGGAAGGTATCACCTACCGTGAAGAGGCCGACGAACAAACGGGTCACCGTGAGAAGGTGGTTATCGAAACGAAAGACAAGACCAAGATCCCTTCGATCAACATTGAAGGCAACAAGGAAGTAAAGAGCTATAACCTGCCGGTAGGTTCGCATATCGTCATCGAAGAAGGTGAGGAAGTGAGAGCCGGACAGGTTATCGTGAAGATCCCCCGCGTACTCGGCAAGCTGCGGGATATCACCGGTGGTCTGCCTCGTGTAACGGAGCTTTTCGAAGCTCGTAATCCGGGTAATCCTGCCATCGTCAGCGAAATTGACGGGGTGGTGACCTTCGGTAATATCAAGCGTGGTAACCGCGAGATCATCGTGGAAGCGAAGGATGGGGTGGTGAAGAAATACCTCGTTCCGCTGACGCGGCAGATCCTGGCACAGGACGGTGACTTTATCAAGGCCGGTGCGCAGCTGTCCGATGGTCAGGTTGCGCCGGCGGATATCCTGTCGATCAAAGGACCGTTTGCCGTACAGGAGTACGTGGTCAATGAGATCCAGGAAGTCTATCGTCTG
>PMUF01000103.1 GCA_003167015.1 Chitinophagaceae bacterium
GCCGTGGCCGCCGATAAACTTGACGTCGCCCAGGTAAGACTTTTCGCCTGCCATCCACTTGCAGGCGACGGCCCGGGTATTGCCGGTACCGGTCGCAAGGCCGATACCGCTGACGATATTGGCGCCGCCTGATGGCGTCTCCAGCAGCGGAACAGGTCCGCCGAAACCGCCGAAAGCCTCAGCATTGTCAGCCAGCCGCAACTGGGTAGCGATAGGATTGAGACCGATGAGCACCGTATTGGGCCGCAGGTGCAGGGTAGCGCTGATGCGATACCAACCCTGGGGAATATAAATGACGGGATAGTGGTCGATGGCATCCTGCAGGACTTTGGTATCGTCCGTCACCCCATCACCCTTTGCACCGAGCGATCGCAGGTTGGCCCAGGTATCCATAGCCGGAAAGGCGGGGATGTCCGAAGTAACAGGAGCAGGCAGCGAAGAAAGGGGTTCTATATCCCGGGTCAATGCAAAGTCGGGGTCTGCCTGCCAGTCCTTCATCTGCAAACCATCGGTCAAACGGCGGACCGAATAGGTTGGACCGGCGCCCTTCACTTGTCTGCCGCTAAGCCGGTAAGCCACCAGCACGGGTGTATTGCGACAGACGATATTGCGCAGATTGACCTGGTTGAAAGCATTATTTTCATCACTGATGCGGATGGCAGCACCTGTAATGTCGTCGAAGCGGCAGTCTTCCATAAATAATTTTTCCTGGTAGTTGGAATCGATGTCGATCACTGCCGGGGTGTTGCGGACGGACATGCGGACGATCGTCAATCCCGCCTCCCGGGTGCGGATAGCAGCACGGCGCTGGCCTTCGAACCAGGTATCGACCATCATAAAAGCCCAGCCGGGGGAGGGCTTGGTAGTATAGATGCCATAATCGCCCCCAAAGAAACGGACGTCCTGCATTTCATTGCCTACGTCATAGAGACCAGCCTTGCCCGAACCTGTATAGATATCGACATGAGAAATGAAGCTATGCTGGGCGAAGTGGGTGCGAAGGGCTACGGCGCAAGGATTGCCGTCCCCGATCCTGCAATTGACATTGGACAGTGCGCTGTAAAAGGTGGAGGCGCCGGCATCATAGATAGGTTGGTCCGGGCCGGAGAGGCTATTGACAAACCAGAACATATATTTAGCGTGGCCTTTATCCGTCGGATCGGCAGTCTGGAATCCGGGGGCGTTCTTGGCGAGCAGGAAGGTCGGCCGTTCTTTACCATAACCGATCAACCTTACGGCAGTCGGGATATAAATCGTCTTCGTGATGAGATATTTTCCTTCGGGAATGAAGAGAATGCCGAAATTGTAGCGGGACTTGACTTCGCGGATGGCGGCCTGAAGGGCATCCGACACGTCCATACTGCCGTCGGCCCTGATATTGAATTTTTCCGGGGTGAAATAAACGGCATCGGGATCTTCGGGGCGGAGGGGGAAGACAGATTGGCCGGGTTCGGAAACGGGGGGAGCCTTCTGCAGGGCTTCGGTGGTCGAGGTGGCGCGGGAGCGGGCGGTGCGGGGTAGAGGGCCGGCGATGGCTCCGGAGGTGGCGGCCAGGAGGAGCAACAGTAATCCGATAATAATAGTGATATGGCCAGACCTTTTCATTCTGTCAAATCTAATCGCCAGGCCTATCGACCGTTTTTTTAGAGGCCCTACTTCGCCACTACCATTTTAAAAAGGCTAAAAAGGGCCATTTTGGGGTTTTGGTAGTGGTAATGTAGTGGGTGGAAAATAGCAATTGACGGCTCATTAGCGGATTATTGTATTGCACTAGTCAAAAGGACAGGCATGAACACCAAAACAAGAAAATTTCTGATTGCTACACACGGCGCCCTGGCGAGTGGATTCCGATCCTCGCTGGAACTGATTGCCGGGGTTGGGGACTCCGTTCACATCGTTCAGGCCTACCTGGATGAAAGCAAACCGGTGAATGAGGAATTGGCCAATTTGTTTGGCCCCGCCGGGGCTGACGAAGAGTGGGTTGTCTTTTCCGACCTGTTGGGAGGCAGCATCACCAACCAGTTAGTGCAGGCGGCCGCGGGAAAAAATGTCCATATCATCGCAGGCTTCAACTTACCGCTGTTACTCGAGGTCGTATTGTCCGACCCGGAGGAACCAATAGCCGGGATCCTGGAAGCGGCGATCGACCGGGCCAGGGAGCAGCTGGTATATGTCAACAAACTCATCAACCTGAAAAACGACAGCGAAAATGCTTAAATTGATCCGGATCGACGACCGGCTGGTACACGGACAGGTGGCTTTTACCTGGACGCCTGCGCTGGGGATCGATTGTATTATAGTGGCCAATGACCGGTCCGCGGGCGACGAGTTCCTGAAAATGACGATGGGCCTGGCCAAGCCGGCGGGGGTCAGGCTGCTCATCAAGACGCTGAAAGAAGTCCCCTCATGCCTCCATGATCCTAAAAATAAATCCGCCAATATCTTATTACTTATAGAGTCCGTGAAAGATGCTCATACCCTGTGTGCAGAACTTGCTGAGATCCGAAGCATCAACTTCGGCGGCATCAGGGCCAAAGCAGGGGCGAAGCCGATATCCAAAGCCATTGCCCTGACGGATGCGGACATTGTTCTTGTACGGGAGCTGCTACAGAAAGGGATAGAGCTGGAAATAAGACAAGTCCCCACGGATAAAAAACAACTGGTCGAAAATTTAATCTGACGTGCAGCTAACCTATCTATTCATTACACTGATCATTGTATTTGGCCACTGCGAAGATTTCCTGGGCACGACCCTGCTGAGCAGACCGCTCGTACTGGGGCCGCTGGTGGGGCTGGCGTTGGGCGACCTTCACCAGGGTATCCTGATCGGGGCTTCGCTGGAGCTGATCTTCATGGGTAATATTAAAGTAGGCGCTGCGATACCGCCGGATGTGGTGACGGGTGGGGTGTTAGGAACCGCCTTTGCGATCCTGTCAGGCAAAGGGGCTGCGATAGCGCTGGCGCTGGCTGTGCCGATCTCCATCCTGGCCGAGATGCTGCTGAGCGCATTGTTCGTTTTCCGGAGTACCTTCAACAAGTTGTTCGCGGTCTATGCGGAAGAAGGAAATTACCGGAAGGTGCAGCGGCTGCATCTGTTGTCGGGAACGTTGAAACCTTTGCTGATGGGGTTGATCGGCTGGCTCTCTTTGCAATTGGGTGCCGGGGCGATGAAATCGGTGTTGGATCATATTCCGGGTTGGGTGAATGCCGGGCTGCAGGTGGCGGGGAACGTATTACCGGCATTGGGATTTGCCTTGCTGATGAATTTATTGTTCCATAAAAAAGTGGCTCCTTATTTTTTCCTGGGTTTTGTGCTGGCTGCCTGGATGAAACTGCCGGTGATCGCCATCGGAGCGTTAGGGGTGATCATCGCTTTCCTGGTGACGAATAATATGCCGGGGGCGGATGAAGGAGAGGCGGGGGAAGAAGATGAGGGGGACACGGGCATGGAGGTTGCTGTTGTAAAGCCGCGGCTGACGAATGGGGATCTGCGATGGATGTTCCTCCGGTCGATGGCATTGGAAGCTAATTTTAATTTCGAGACCTGGCAGAATACCGGCTTTGCCTTCAGCATGCTGCCGGCGCTGAAAAAATTATATCCTGACAGGGAGGCCATGGCGGCTGCGTTACAGCGGCATTTGCAGCTTTTCAATACCAGCACGTACGGTTCGACGCTGATCATCGGGTTGACGGCGGCTATGGAGGAACAGAACAGCCGGGACGCCGACTTCAATTCCGAGTCGATCAATTCCGTGAAGCTGGGACTGATGGGGCCATTGGCGGGGGTATTCGACTCTTTGTTTTGGGGAACATTGAAGGTCATCGCGGCGGGGGTCGGTACGTCACTGGCGCTGAAGGGGCATTTGTCGGGCGCGCTGCTGTTCATCCTCCTGTTTAACGTACCACATCTGCTGTTGCGTTACCAGCTGACCTTTATCGGTTATCGGGCAGGGACCCGGTGGCTGCAGCAACTGGCAAGGACGCATGTAATGGACAAGCTGACCTATGGCGCCAGCATACTGGGACTAATGGTGGTGGGAGCGATGCCGGCCACGCTGATGTCTCTCCGGACGCCGCTGGCCTTCGGGGGCGGAGATGCAGGATCAGGGCTACAGGGGATACTGGATAGCATTGTTCCCTCTATTTTGCCTTTGGGGCTAACCTTTCTCGTCTATTATTTTATCAAAAAAGGGGTGAAGACCACCTATTTACTGCTGGGACTGGTGGTGCTGGGATTTGTAGGAAGCGTGCTGCATCTTTTTGTATGACCATGATGAATATCGTTAATCAATTACAGGGCATAGGTGTTTCGCCGGGCATTGCAATCGGCCGCGCCCGCGTGATCCGGCAGCAGGAGGCAGGGATGACGGGAGTGGCATTGACCGATGAGGCTGCGGTCCGGAGAGAAATGGCACAATTTCACGATGCTGTCGGACGGTCGACGGAAGAGCTGACGGAGTTGATGGCGAAGGCGGAGACGGCTGTGGCGGAGATACTGGAAGTACAGGTGGAATTGCTGCATGATCCGATGTGGGAAGGAGAGGTATTGACGGCTATCGGCGAGGATAAGAAGAATGCGGGTGATGCGGTGTTAGAAGTAACGCGGGCATTGGTAAAGACGTTCGGGGATATGGAGGATGAATATCTGCGGGCCCGGGCGGCTGATATAGCCGATATAGGGAAGAGGGTGATGAGGCATTTGAGGTCGGAGGAGAGGACGCGCGAGGGCGCGGCCGATATACCCGAAGGGTACGAACGAGGAGGGCCGTGGCGAAGCAGGCCCAACGAAGTTCTAAGCGGGAGCGTTGTGCCGGGGCGCGACAGGGATGGGGCGATGAATGCGGTGGATGGGGCCGATACCATCCTGGTCGCTACGGACCTCAGTCCTTCGGATCTGATTGCACTGGACATCAGCCGGGTAATAGGGTTTGCGACGCGGGCAGGCGGAAAGACGTCACATGCTTCGATCGTTGCACGATTGAGGGGGATAGCGGCTGTGGCAGGCTGTGGCGAAGGACTGGATGCCATAGCGGATGGGGATATGCTGGTGCTGGATGGAGCAACGGGCATCCTTTTGGTTAGTCCTGCCCCGGAGGTAGTGGAGCAATATATCGAGAGAAGAAAAGAACAATTGGCCACTACGCGGTTTCTTCAGTCCCTGAAAAGCAAAGAGGCGATCACGATGGATGGGACAGCGGTTCATTTGTCGGCCAACATCGGCAGCATTGAAGACATGGAGCAGGCGCTGGAGTATGGCGCACAGGGCGTGGGCCTTTTGCGGACGGAGCTGCTGTTCATGCAAAGCAACAGTCTGCCCACGGAAGAGGAGCAATTCATTTTTTATAAAAATATTTTAGTCCGCGCGGCCGGGCGGCCGGTCACGATCCGGACGCTGGACATTGGCGGGGACAAGGCACTCCCCTATCTTCCGTTGCCGAAAGAAGACAATCCATTTCTCGGTTACAGGGCTATCCGCATCAGCTTGGACCAGAAAGATCTGTTCCTCACCCAACTGAAAGCCATCCTCAGGGCCAGCGTATTCGGCGAATGCCGCATTTTGCTGCCGATGATCGGGAGTGTGCAGGAGCTTCGCCAGGCAAAGACATTGATAGCAGAAGCGAAGGAGGTACTGACCAAGCAGCTGCTGCCGTATGATGCGGATATCCGAACAGGTATCATGATTGAAGTACCTTCGGCCGCCATCATGGCAGACCAGCTGGCGAAAGAGGCTGACTTCTTCAGTATCGGTACCAATGACCTGTGCCAATATACGTTGGCGGTAGACAGGATGAATGAAAAGATCAAAGCATTATACGACCCTTTTCATCCGGCAGTGCTGAGGTTGATCCGGAGCGTCATCGAGCAGGGTTATCTTCATCATATACCAGTGGAGATGTGCGGGGAACTGGCGGGAGATCCGCAGGCCACTTTATTGCTGCTGGGAATGGGGCTGCGTGATTTTTCGATGAATGCCCCTTCCATTCCCGTGGTCAAAAATATCATTTTGCAAACGAACATGACTGTGGCAAGAGCTGTTTGCCACCAAGAAATGAACAAGATTGTATGATCACCAAAGACTATATTATCCGGGCCCCGGAAGGCATCCATGCGCGGCCGGCTGCGGCGCTGGTGAAGCTGACCCGTCAATTCAAGGCAACCATTCACCTGCAAAAGGGAGAGAAGAAGGTACTGCTGAACAGTCTTTTGAACCTGCTGTCGGTGGGGGCCAAAGGCGGCGACACCATCACCCTGTTTATTGAAGGAGAGGATGAGAGCGTTGCGGCGGATATGCTGGACCGATTTTTTAATGACCTGAAAGAATAATTATGAAAATAACGATCACGGCCAATGAGCAGCAGTTCGATGAGACAGCGGCCTGGCGAATCATTGCACAGTTACTGGAAAAGCCGAATGCAGTCATCGGTCTATCGACAGGGCAGACGACCATCGGCATGCATCGCATCGTATCGGATATTCATTCTCGGTATCCTTTCGATGTTTCGCGGGTCACCTTTTTTAATGTAGACGAGCTGACGAATTTACCCCGGGAGTATGCGGGCAGCTGTTTTACCATGATCAAGACGCAACTGGTGGGACCGTTGGGTATCGCGGAGGAGAACTTTATCATGCCCCCTACCCTGTCCGACGATTTCGAAGCAGAGGCGAGACTATTCGAAGAGCGGCTGGCGGCGCGCGGCGGCGCGGATCTGCAAATGCTGGGTATCGGCAGTAACGGCCATATCGGTATCAATCAACCCGGAACTCCATTCGAAAGCGAGACATGGGTATCTCCTATGGACCCTGATTTTGAAGCAAGGGTAAGAAGGGAGACACAGGTGCCGGAACATATTGTATTAGGGGGATTAACTCGAGGCATCCGAAATATCATGCATACGCGAAAGCTGGTATTGGTGGCGAAGGGAGCGCATAAGGCGGAGATCATCGAGAAGGCTATCCTGGGACCGGTGACAACGGATATTCCTGCATCCGTCGTTCAATTACATCCGAATTGTGAGATTTTGCTGGACGCCGCTGCTGCAGGAAGGATTGCGGGGCGGATCGGCGCCAGGGGATAAGGTTTGAACTGACCTTAGAACAACAACAGATGACAGCTCATGGCCACGAGCACGCCGAGCAGGAAGGCGGCCAGCAGGCTCATGATGGAGACGTTGTTTTCAGAGGTCAGCTTCGCATAAATACGTTTCATTTTTTCCGATTTTAGTGTATTAAGGCAATCGTTGTGCCATTGGTAGATTGTTGATTATCAATACTTAGTAAACGGGGGATTTTCCCAGAATGAGACGGGACGATTTTTTTGGGAAATGAGGGGGGCAGGCCCCCCTTTTTTTATCACTTCTCCTGATCGGCTTGTAATACTTCACAATTGAATGTGACCTGAATGATCTGTCCGAGGCCGGGAGGG
>PMUF01000393.1 GCA_003167015.1 Chitinophagaceae bacterium
GATGGGGTGCGGCTTTTTCAGGAACCGGCGGAGATGATCAGGGGCGAGCTGGGCAAGCTTTCGCATGGGCGGGTGACGCGGCGGAAGGATATGACGGTTGGGGATGCTGGTGCCGGGGATGCGGGTATCGACCCGGGGGCGGCGCATTTGTCGGGCAATGCGTATTGGGTCAAGGCGGAGCTGAACATCGGGGGCTCGGGTTCTGTTGAGTTTCGGTTCGCCGATCAGACTACTGTCGGATACGATGCTGCCGGTCATCAACTCTATATAGACAAAAGCCACTCGGCCGGCCTCAAGGTGGATACGGTAATGCATCATGTGCCGGTGGAACCCATTAATGGCGTTCTCACCCTGGAGATCTTAGTGGACGGGTCTTCGCTGGAAGTCTTCGCGGGTAATGGGGCCAGGGTGTACACCACGATGATCTTTCCCGATGCAGGCGCCAGTGGGCTGAAGCTGTCGGCGAAGGGGGGGGATTTTCGGGTGAAGGAGCTGACGATCTGGAATCTGGGGCAATAGGGGCGGACCCCACCCGCGATCTCCGGGGGAAGGGAATAGTTAATTATCTTTACCCCGTATGAATAACGATATCCTGTTGTCGCTGGTTAATCAATACGTCGCCCTGGACGAAGCGGAAGCCGCTTTTCTTGAATCTTTGATCGTGGCCAGGCCCTGCAAGCGAAATGAAGTGATCGCACAAAGCGGGAAGTCTTCACGTTATATGATCCTGGTGGTATCGGGGTACGTCATGACGTATTACACGGACAACGAAGGCGTCGATCACGTGGTGCAGTTTGCGGGCAGCGGCTGGTGGACGGGAGATCAGAACAGCCCTGCGCTTTATTCTACCCGGGCATTGTCGGATGGCGAGATCATCCTGCTGCCGAAGGCTGCCCAGGACGTGCTGATGGAACGGCATATTAAATTCGAGCGGTACTTCCGGCATGTTTTTCAGCATGCGCTGATGCGGATGCAGGCCCGGTTTACGGAAAGCCACAGCACGGCGGAGGAGCGTTATCTGAGTTTCCGGGCGAGGTATTCGGCTATGGAGCAGCATGTGCCGCAGAAGTATATTGCCTCCTATCTCGGGATCACCCCGGAATTCCTCAGTAAGATCCGGAAAAAGTTACTTCAGAAATAGCGCCCACGGGGGCGGGGCGGCCGATCTTAACCTAGTTCAATCATTTTCCTTCCATTTGATAACCTTGTTCAACGCGTGGGGAAAATCGCCGGCGTAGCTTTGTGTCAACAAAGTAAAATCAATCACATGTCAGTATTAACAAGGACCAAATGGGCAGTCGACGCCAGTCATTCCGTCGCTCAATTCAAAGTCAGGCATCTCGGCGTGGCGAACGTCACGGGCACTTTCAAGGTATTTAAGGGGGAGATCGAACACGAGGGGGATGCGTCGGAGACACCGGAGGCATTGGAAGCTTCGGATTTCGATGGGGCAAAGGTCCGGATCACCGTCGACACCACCAGCCTGGATACTAATCACGCCCAGCGGGACGGCCACCTCAAATCCCCGGATTTCTTTCATACAGAACAATTTCCCGAGATGATATTTGACGGCGTGCTGCGCTCATCTGGCGACCGCTACCAGGTCGTGGGCGATCTCACGATCCGGGACGTGACAAAGGGCGTGACTTTTGACGCGGAATTAACGGGGACGGGCAAGGGACGCTTTGGCGATAACAGGGCAGGATTCGAGGTGGATGGCAAGATCAACCGGAAGGATTTCGGCCTGGTGTGGAGCATGCTGACCGAATCGGGCGGCCTGGTGGTCGGCGAGGAAGTGAAGGTGCATTTCGATGTCGAATTGATCAGGGAGGGGTAAGGTCAGGCGACGGGGGCGGATGGAGCAAAAATGTATAGATTTGCGACCGGAGAAATAATCTATGCATTATATAAGAGCAACTATAGTCGTCACACTCTTTGCGATGGTCGTTTTTTCGGCCGCGGGTCAGTCTACCCTCATCACTACCCCCGGGATGAGCCTACAACTCTCCTATGGCGATAAGGCCAGCATCACCTCACTAGTCCTGAAGGGCCAGCCGGTGATCAGCGGGGATGACGGTATTTGCACTTCGGTGACGGTGGGTGGGATTACATACTCTTCCCTGCACCTGCTGTCGGCGCCGGAGTTGGTAAAGGGCAATGGCAGAGTGGAACTGCGGGGGATCAGGTACGGAGATAAGGACCGGGTTATCGACGAGACGTGGATCTTTACGACCGGCGGCGGCTCAGCGGGCGGCGGCACGGCGGGTTCGGCTGGCGGCGTCATCACCTGGGAAATCCGACGGAGCTGTAGCACTGCGTTGACGGCGGAGGAATCGGCTGCGCCGGTCTTTCACTTCAATCACCTCAGCACCTGGGAGGGAGCGTACCAGGGCTATGGCGGCCTCGCCTGGTTCTACCTGTTCAACGAAAAGCTATGCACTTATGGCGTCCATACTTCCCGGTCCAGCTTCTGGAACAGTCGTAGCGGCATCGGGTTGGATGTAACGGTCGATGCGCCGGGGAAGGCGGTCGCCATGCGATATACCCGGACCGGAACGGACGGGTTGGATTATGCGGTAACGGTGTCGGACAAAGAGATGCTGCCGAAGTTCGACAGCGTCACACACCGCAGACGATACATCAGGGGACGGACGGATGTCTGGGCGCCGTTTTCGATCCCGGAAGGTAAGAGCACGCAGCGGGTCACGCTAAGTGCGTTCGATTTCAATCAACGATATGGCCGTGGCCGGTTCGTGGGTCTGAACGGATCGGAAGTCAGCGCCGTGCTGAATACGATTGCCCATATCGGGGTCATCGACTCGCTGCACTATGGCGGCAACAGCTGGCACACTCCCTACGGCCCGATCTGTCTCCATGAGCAATATATTGCGCAGCTGGGGCTGGCTATCGACGACCCCTCCTACCTGAAAGGGTATCAACGCTGCCTGGACTTTTATCGCGACCATGCGATAGAGCCTGATGGCCGGGTATACCCGCGATGGGCGTATAGCGATGAGGATATGATGCCGGGCAAGGGTAATGCCGACGGTTTTTATGAGGCCCAATGGGGGATCCTCATGGACTCCAACCCCGACCTGGTCAGCAATGTCGCCGATTTGTATGACCTGACGGGCGATATCGATTGGGTGCGGACACATCAACTGTCATGTGAAGCGGCGCTGGACTGGATCCTCCGGCGGGACAGCGATGGCAACGGGCTGGTGGAAATGATGACGGACAGCCAACAACAAAAACGCAGCAGCGACTGGATCGATATTATCTGGGCGTCATATGAGAACGCGTTTGTGAACGCGAAGCTGTATTACGCTCTCGGTAAATGGGCTGCCATCGAACGTCAGCTGGGGAATGCAGCGAGGGCGGAGGGGTATGAAGCGAAAGCTGCAAAGCTGAAGGCTGCCTTCAACAAGCCTGTCGGCGAAGGCGGGTTCTGGGATGCGGACAATCACTGTTACGTGCACTGGATCGGGAAGGACAAGAGCATTCATGGCCGTAATATGGTGACCCCGGTGAATTTCATGGCCATCGCCTACGGCATCTGCGACGACACTGCGCGACGCAACGACATCCTGAATACCATAGAGACACAAATGCAAAAGGAGCAGCTTTTCTTCTGGCCTTTGTGCATGACGTCGTATGCTCCCGGTGAAGGGAATGACTGGCAATGGCCCTTCCCACGATATGAGAACGGTGACCTGTTCCTGTCCTGGGGATCTATTGCGGTCAAGGCGTATGCAGATTACCGGTCGGAGCTGGCTATCAAATATGTAAAAAATGTTTTGAAGCAATACAGTAAAGACGGTCTTGCCTTTCAGCGGTACGGCCGGGTAAAGCAGGATGGTCTGGGCGATGATATCTTATCGGGGAACAGCCTGGCGATTGTCGGGTTGTACCAGGCGATCTATGGCATCAATCCTTTGTACAACCGACTGCTGCTCGATCCGCATATAACGGCGGAGCTGGCGGGGACGCGGCTGACGTACCGGTGGCGCGGTGAGCGGCTGACGATCGGGCTGGACAGTGGCAGGTATTCGGTGGATAATGGGAGGTTCAAGATCGAGTCACCGAAAGCCTTTGGGTATAGGACCAGCGGTGACCGGCTGGAGTATTTCAATGGTCATAGCGATACGGCGGCTTTACAGGTTATTGCTGACCGGCCGTTGATGGTGCGCATCGGGCGATGGGGCGCCGATCGGATGGAATGGGTACAGACGGTTGAAGGGGGAAAGTCACTGAGGTATATGATCCATCAATTGAAGCCCGAGACCGAATATCGGGTGACGGTGGATGGAAAAGAGGGGCGGACGCTTAAGAGCGATACAAATGGCGATCTGGTGGTTAGGGTAACGGTCAGCCGGGGCGACGAAAGGATTCTCATTCAAAGCAACATATTATGAATATAAAACCTGCCGGATTTCTGCTTGGATGCATAGTCTTTTTGGGGACTCAGCTCTCACTGGCGCAGCCTACCCACGATCAGCCGCGGATCGTAAATATCGTCAATTTTATTCGTTTGCTCGAACCGCGGGACTCTGCCGTCACGGAGGACGTGTTGTATCAGACGGTGGTGCGGCAGGTGGAGATGATGCGGGCCAACAGGCTGGGCGGGACCTTCTTATTGCAGTATGATGCGCTGATGGATGCGCGGTATCAGGGGCTGCTGCGAAGCCTGCCCAGGGATTCGTTCGATATCGGCGCCTGGTGGGAGATCCCGCAGCCGTTGGTGGAAAAGGCGGGGTTGACCTGGCGGGGACGCTATCCCTGGGACTGGCGGGCGAATATTGGCTTCTCCACCGGGTATACGCCGGAGGAGCGAAAGAAGCTGGCGGATGTGTACATGGCGGATTTTAAAAAAATATTTGGCTACTATCCGAAGTCGGTCGGTTGCTGGTTTATCGATGAAGTAACGTTGGACTACCTGTATCGTAAATATGGCATTGTGGCCTCCTGTAACTGCAAGGACCAGGCTGGCACCGATGGATATACGTTATGGGGCGGTTATTGGAACCAGGCTTACTATCCCAGTAAGGTCAATGCCTATATGCCGGCGCAGGACGAGGGCGAGGCCATCCAGGTCCCCATCTTCCGCATGCTGGGCAGCGATCCTATCCGGCAATATGACATGGGGGTTGGGTCTCAACGGCAGGGAGTGGAGACGCTCGAGCCGGTGTATAAAGCGGGCGGCGGGGATTCTGCGTGGGTGAACTGGTTTTTTAAGGAATTGGTGGAGGGGGAGTCGCTGGCATTCGGCTATACACAAACGGGGCAGGAGAATTCCTTTACCTGGGATGCGATGGTCAAGGGGTTTGCGATCCAGCTGCCATTGATAGCGAAGCTGCGGGCTCAAAAAAAGATCCGGGTGGAGACGCTGGCTGAATCGGGGCGATGGTTCCGGGAACATTACCGGGTGACGCCGGCCACTGCGGTGACGGTCAATGAAGATCTGCCGGGCAGTAACCTTCGGACGGTGTGGTACGATAGCCGGTTTTACCGGGCGAATATCTTTTGGGAGAGGACGCGCGAGGGCGCGGCCGATATTAGAAGCGACAGCGCTGTGGGAGGGACGACAGGGATGGGGTTGCGGTTCCGGGATATCCATATCTTCAATGAACATTTTCCGTCGCCTTATTTGTCGAAGGTGGCGACGTCGAACGAATGCGCCTATTTCACTTTGCCTGTGGTCGATGGGTATCGGTGGAGTACGGCTGGACAGATGGCGGGGTTGCGGCTGAAGACGGTGGTGAACGGGCGCGAGACGGAAGTTTCGGGCGGCGTACCGAAGATCGGGGAGTCGGCGACGGGGGCCTTGCATATCGAGTGGTCGTTGACGAATGTGAAAGGGACGCTGGTGATGGACCTGGATGAGAAGAGTATCCGGATGAAGGTGGTCTGGGAGAGGACGCGCGAGGGCGCGGCCGATATTAGAAGCGGAAGCGTTGCGCGAGGGTTGGCTGGAGTAGCGGGAGATGGGACGGCCGCGTGGTTTCTCGACCTGACGGCTGCGGCGGGTATAGACTTGCCTTTTCAACGGATGACCGCGCGTGCGGTGCAGTGCCGGTTCGAAAACATGGAGTATTCGATCAAAGCGGCAAAAGGGGTTTTTTCGAAGCCGGATGACGTGGGCGACGACCTGATTGCCTGGCGGCTAACGCCGGAGAGGGATGAGTTGATACTGGAACTTGCACATTAAAACGAATGGCATGGGAAAGGATAAAAAGGTGAACTATTACCGGATTGAAAAGGCGATCAACTACATGACCGCTGATTACAGGCAGCAGCCCAACCTGGATGAAATAGCGGCGAAGGTTCATCTAAGCCCCTTCCATTTCCAGCGGCTGTTTTTGGATTGGGTAGGGCTCACACCTAAAAAATTTGTCCAGTACTTGACCTTACAGCATTTAAAACAGCAGATACAACATACTGCTAATGTCATTGAAGCGGCTGATCTGGCCGGTCTTTCCAGTCAGTCGAGGGTGTACGATCTTTTTGTCCATATCGAGGGTGTCAGTCCGCAGCAGTTCAAATCCGCGGGGACAGATCTGGAGATCTGGTATGGTTATCATGCGACGCCGTTCGGCATGTGTTTTATTGCGGTGACGCCGAGGGGGATCTGCGAGATGTGTTTTATCGATGAGGACAGGACGAGAAATGAATACGAGCGGTTTTGCGGGCGATGGCCTTTCGCCCGGATCGCTCACCGCCCCGATATGACACAGCCGTATATTCAAAAGATTTTCCAGCCGGAAAAGGTGAATAGTGACAGGCTGCAATTGCTGGTACAGGGGACCGACTTTCAGATCAAGGTCTGGGAGGCGCTGGTGAATATTCCTTTTGGCCAGGTGCAGAGTTACGAGCAGGTGGCTGCCCGTCTCGGAACGCACAACGTCAGGTCTGTCGCGTCTGCCGCGGGCCTTAACCCGATTTCCTATCTGATCCCCTGCCATCGGATCATCCGTAAGAGCGGAGAAGCTGGTGACTTTCAATATGGCAGGGTGCGTAAGCTGGCCATGATTTCCTGGGAGATGGGAAAGACAGCAAGAAACAGGTTGCCGGAGCAGGACGATGAGAGTAGCTTGCCATAAAGTAAACATTTTATGACGCAAGCACTTATCATTATCGATGCTCAGAATGAGTTCTCGGCCCGTGGGCAACGGCCAGTGCCCGACCATGCTGCCATCATCGCCGTCATCGGCCAAAGGGTGGAAGAGGCGCGCCGCAAGGAGTATCCCATTGTCTGGATCCAGCATTTCAACAAGCCGGAGGAATCGCCCGCTTTTGTGCCTGGCACCTGGGGCGCCGAACTGGTCGAAGGATTCGGGCCGAAGCCAGGCGCCGGTCAGGAGGTCATCTTTCAGAAGAATGTCTATGGCGCTTTTACGGGTACCGCTATAGGCCAATGGTTAAAGGACAGGAAGATCGAAGGGGTATGGATAGCGGGCTTCTACACGCATGGCTGCGTATCTACCACGGCCAGAGAGGCGATCATGGCGGACCTGGCGGTGTATATTGATCCTGCCTGTACGGGGACCTGTGATATGGATCATCCTCTGCTGGGTCATCAGCCGGCTGCGGAGGTCAGGCGCTCGGCGTTACTGCAACTGGCCAATATGGGCGTGAATATCGTCGCGGGCAAACTCACACCTGCCGCGATCATCGGCTGACCGGGGGTGGCTCTCATTCTGATCTCAGGCTCTTCACCGGATTAGCCA
>PMUF01000081.1 GCA_003167015.1 Chitinophagaceae bacterium
TCATTTTATTCAGCATCGCCGCTCCCAGACCGCCCGCAAGGTGATGCCGGCGCTCTGACCAATCGAGACAAGGCTTCACGAACGATCGTCGCTGATGCCTCACCGCTTCGCAATCGATCCCCCATTCTCCCAGCCATGCTGCCCCTTTGGGGGTTACCGCCAGCTCCATCCTTCCCTCCAACTCCCGCGTTACCGCCAGCTCCCGCTGCTGGTAGACGATCAATTGCTGCCGAAGCAGGCTCTCCATGATCAGCACGCCTACTTTGCCTGCCAGGTGGTCATAGCAGGTCCTGCAGAATTTGATAGGTACCGCATCGGCATCCTGCCGCCCGACGGACTGGGCCGGCACCAGGTTGGCCATCGCCTCGATAGCATATGCCACCTCTTCCCGCGCAAAGGTATAATACCGGTGGCGGCCTTGTATCTCAACCGACAACAGTCCCGCCTGCAGCAGCTTCGCCAGGTGCATGCTAAGGTTCTGGGGGGAAGTGTCCACCCCGATGGCCAGTTCCCTGGCTGTATAAGCCCGCCCGTCCAGCAGCGACCATAGGATCCTGGCCCTCACCGGCTCGCCTATCAGGGCGGCAATACGACTGATCGAGTTTTCCATGATCACAAGGATAATACATTGTCGAAAAGGATAGTTCATTCTGCACTGAACTATACCTGTATAAAGTTATTTAATCTTGGGGCAAATCACCCGCCATGACCACGACTTTATTTTTACATTCCCGGATCACCGATCCTTATCCGATGTACCATCGCCGCCTCGCGGAAAGCCCCGTCTATTGGGATGCCGATGCTCAACTCTGGGCCATCTATTCCTACCGGTATTGCCAGTCCGTCCTGGCCAATCCTGCCGCTCTGATCCCTACCCTGCCCGATGCGGGACCCTCGGTCGGCGACCGCATCTTGCCGAATAATTTGCTGGCGATCAGGAACAATCTCGTCCGCCTGAGCAACCCTCCCGATCATGACATAGCCCGGCAGATCACCGCAGGCCTCTTCCGGCAAATGAGTCCTGTCCCCATCGGCCCGCTGGTCGATCGTTTGCTGGCCGCCATACCGCGCGGCGAGCCCTTTGACTGGGTCAGCAGTGTATGCCGCAAACTACCGGTCAGCTATATCCTCTCGAGTTTCGGCTTCAGCAGCGAGGATGAGGATTTTATCCTGGCCCGGATGCCGCTGCTGTTGTCAATCATGCAACCCGCTATTCCCGACGGGCAGCATACCGCCGTCCATCAAAGCTGCATCGAGGTCTACGCCCGTATGGAGCAACATTGGGCCGGCCGCACGACATTTCACAATGGGATGCTGGCCTATACCATCAGTAACCTGCTGGGACTGTTGATCCAGAGCTACGATGCCGGCAGGGGCATCCTGACCAATGCGCTCCGACGACTGATCCATGAGGGCGGCAGCGGTCATCCGATGATCGGCGACCCATCGTTCTTTTCCAAATTCGTCACGGAGGTCCTGCGCTATGATCCGCCTGTTCACCATACCCGCAGAGTAGCCGCCCGGGATTTTGACCTGGATAGCCGGCTAATTAAAGAAGGACAGCCCTTACTCATCGTTGTAGCGGCAGCGAACAGAGACAAACATACATTCTCCGCACCTGCGGCCTTCGACATCCACCGCAGCAATAATCATGACCTGCTGACGTTTGGATACGGGCCTCATACCTGCCTGGCCGCGACCTTTTCCATCCGCATGACAGCCGATACCCTTTCTCATCTGATGCGCTCATTCAAGGACATCCGGGTGGAAGAAAGCCAGTTGGAATTCGAACCGCTGATCAATGTAAGACTGCTGAGGCGGATGATGATTACACTTAGCTAGAAATCAACTTATTTGCCTATATTGCGGAACTTAAAATCTGCCTTATTTTTTAAAAAAAATCGACCCAATTTCCAGAATCCGACAGATTATCGTATTCCTTTTTGCCGTGCTGCTATCAGGACGTTGCGTCGGGCAGACGAAAATGATCACCGGGATCGTTGTGGATTCGCTTTCCCACGCCCCATTGGCCAACGCGAGCGTGGGTCTGAAAAAAGGCGGCCGCGGGATACTAACTGACCGGGAAGGAAGATTCACCCTTCACTCCGATAAAAATATTGATCAACTGATGGTCAGCGCCGTAGGCTATCAATCTACCATTGTCCCTGTCCGGAATCTCGCCGACCAGCCACTGACTATTCTGCTGCCCAAAGCTTACACCACCCTCCAGGCCTTTGTAGTCAGGGCCAAGCCGGGAAGATACCGCAACAAAAACAACCCCGCTGTCGAACTGATTCGCAAGGTCATCGATAACAAGCAACGCAATGGCCCGAATGGGGAGGCCTACACATCTTACCAGGAATATGAAAAGATCCGGCTGTTGCTGGACAAGATTCCCCGCCTCCTTGCAGATGACAAAATACTGAAGAAATACCATTTCCTTTTTGAGAACAAGGATACTATACTGATGCCGGGAAAATCGCTCACCCCGGTCTATATCGAAGAAGTCCTGTCCCAGAATTTTCATCGCAAACACCCGGAGAAGACAAAAAAGATCGTCACCGGGCATAAGAGCGTGGACTTCGGCGAGTTTATCGATATGAAAGGGATCAGCCAGTTACTCAACCGGCTCTACGAAGACATCGATATCTATAGCAGCCCGATTGATGCGTTCACCATGCAATTCGTCAGCCCGATAGCAGATGTCGCGCCGACTTTTTATATGTATTTTATTCGGGATACGACTATAGAGAACGGACAAAGGATCGTTCACCTGTATTTTACCCCTCGTAACCCGGAGGACCTGTTGTTCCGGGGGGATCTCTACGTCAATATCGATGACAGCTATGCAGTCCGGAGCGTTCACTTAGGGGTCAGCAAGCATGTCAATCTCAATTATATCCGGGAGTTCTCGGTGAACCAGGATTTCGAAAAAGGTGACGACGGACATTACCAACTGGTCAGTTCGGATGTGATCGCCCTGTTCAGTGCAGTGCCAGGTACCGTGGGTATGGTCGGCGAACGGGTCGTTAAGCTGGATAAGATCAGTCACGTCCCCCTTCCTGAGGTCGCCTTCAGCGGCCCCGCCATCGATACGATCCGGCAGACGGCGTACCAGGCCGATAGCCTGTTCGGCGGGGACAGACCCATACCCCTCTCCGAGTCGGAAGTGAGAACATATAAAAATACCGATAGCCTGAAGAACATGCGATCTTATCACCGGCTGATGGATTATGCCACGGCTTTCACAGCCGGCTACAAATCGGCGGGAAAGATCGACGTCGGCCCGATCGGGACCTTTCTCACCTTTAACCAGATTGAGGGTACGCGGCTAAAATTGGGTGGCCGCACCAATACGAAGCTCAGCACACGTTATTACGCGGAATCCTACGTGGCTTACGGGTTCATGGACCAACGCTGGAAATACTATGGCAGCCTCAGCTATGCGCTGAATAACAAATCTATTTACACTTATCCGTTCCATTACTTCCAGGTCAGCTACAAGAACGACGTCCAGAATTTCGGGGCGGAGAATGCCTTTTCACAGGGCAATAATTTCTTCTCCTCCTTCACCAGGGGAGACGATTCCAAATGGTTGTACAACCATATCTTCCGGGCATCTTACATCCATGAATTCAGCAGCCATTTCTCTTATAACCTGGGGCTGAAATACTGGCAGCAGTCGCCCACCGGATCGCTCAACTATATCTACGAACCCCAGCCGGATCAGTTCGACAGCATCCGACAGTTGAGGACCGGCGAGGCGTCGATCACCCTGCGCTGGGCCCCGCACGAAGAGTTCTTTCAAAGCAAAGCGGGACGCTCCGATATCATCAATCGCTGGCCCATCTTTACCTTGCAGTACGCCAAAGGCATTCAGGGGCTGTTCGGCGGCCAGTACAGCTATGATGGTTTACACCTGAATATTTACAAGCGCTGCTATGCCGGGCCGCTCGGTTTTGCCGATGTGACGCTGGACGCCGGTTACCTCAGCGGCAACCTGCCGTATCCCCTGTTAATCGTTCCCGTCGGCAACCAGTCCTATTTCTATACCGAGAGTGGCGCCTACAACCTGATGAATATCGGTGAGTTTGTGACCGACCTCTATGCCGGCATCGATATCGACCATTTCTTCAATGGCTTTTTCTTCAACAAGATCCCCGGCTTCAAGCGGCTGAAATGGAGAGAGGTCGTCGCCGCCAAAGTCCTTTTCGGGGGGCTGCGCAATGAAAACAATCCGGCGGACAATCCGGCCCAGATGAAATTCCCGCTGACCAACGGGTTGACAACCACTTATGCGTTGGGCCCGAAACCTTATGTCGAAGCCAGCGTCGGCATCTGTAATATATTGACCATCGTCCGGCTCGACCTCGTCAAACGCTTCACTTATCTTGACCATCCGAATATCTCCGGTCTCGGGCTGCGGATCAGCACCAATTTCAACTTCTAGCAGCAGCCGCCCCATCTCTATCTAATTATAAATCAAAATATTATACATACCCAACACCGTCGAATGGATACTTTTCGATTTTATTTTTTACCTTCGCAAAAAATCCACATTTCGGCACCAGATTCCCACATAAAAAAGTGACGGCTTACCAAACACCATATTTTTAATATGACCTCTAACCCGTCCCTGACCAAAAAGGAACAACTTGTTTCGATTTCAGTTTTTGTCGCAGCCTTTATTGTCATATTTCCCAGGATTTTTGTCAATGATTTTTCAAACGCCTCGGCTATAGATAACGGGTGGGCCTGGGCACTTGATTTTTTTATCGCCCACAAGCAACATTACCGATGGGGGAAAGACGTATTATATACGTACGGCCCGCTAAGTTTTCTCTCGTCACGCAGCGTACCAGGAGGATACTATATAGTTCAGTTTTTGTATGACCTTTATATCGTTGCCAGCTACACATTGATTTTCACATTGTTCCTTAGAACGCTCCAGTCATTTAAAAGCAGCCTCTTATTTGGTATCGTGCTGTTCTTTGGAATGTGGGAAATCAGCTTTCTGATGCAGGTTTTTAATATCCTTGCCATCGGTCTCATGATCGATAAAAAACGGTATTACTGGCTGTCATTCTTTATACTGCTAAATACCATCTTATCTTTTTACATCAAGTTAAATACATTCGTCTTTTCGCTTTACTCATTCTTGTTTTTATTGGCTTTGCTTGCGGCGAGAAGAAAATATGCCTTGCTGGGCATCCTCCTGCTGCTCTTTTTTGCCCTGAATTCGCTTTTAATCAATTTTTTTAATATTTCGCTGTCAGACTATCTGATCACAGCTTTCGACACGGTAAAATACTACAGTTATTCGCAGTATGGGTTTAACCCCGCTTACAAAGCTGTATTATGGTATGGCATAGCCGTAGCCATTACCTCATTGGGGCTTTGCCTGTTTTTCGTATTGTCCGGACTAAACTTCAAAACGGATTTTTTTAGAATACTGTTGATTGGCAACATAGCGCTGCTCATCTTTTTATTGTTCAAGCAGGGATTTACCCGCCTTGATCGTGGACATTACAATGAATTTCTTTGCCTCTTTCCGCTGATATTGTATTGCCTGTACCTTAATTGCCCTCCCTACAAAAGGCTTATCGTGCCTTTGATTGCCTTGTCGATCGTCAGCTATTTGTTCTTTAGCAGAGTTGTTCTTTTAAAACATTACGAAGGCATTACACCGCTCTTCAGCGGACCCGCACCCTTAAAAACCTATTGCGCCCAGCTATTCGGCCCG
>PMUF01000432.1 GCA_003167015.1 Chitinophagaceae bacterium
ATAGAATCATAACTTTCTTCTTATTTGATTGCTATCCCTGTATAGTTTATTTCTTCTTTTGAGACGGATCGCTCATCATAAAGCTCGCCTCGTGAACAAGGTTTTGGCCGTCTATGATCCCGACACGGTATACCTTTCCCTTCTCGAATACGCTCCCCAGCGGATAGGCCAGGAAATTATCTCCATAAGTGATCGTCGACTGCACGCTGGTGACCAGCTTGCCCGTCGCGTCATAAAAGCTCACCGTCATGGGATGGTCCTTCTCATAAGAATAGTACTTGATGCCAATCACCGTTCCCGTCACCGTATGCACGCCCGCAGGCGCTTCATTGCTTTTGCGCAACGGAATATAATTGCCGCCCGCTGGCGCTAAAACCGCAGGCGGATTCTTTGACGCAATCTTGAACGTCCATACCTCCGACTGATCGATGAACTGCCCTTCATTAAAAGCGATCACCCGCCACGCATACGTCGTCGCCGTATCCAGCGGCGCATTGCTGGCCGGATATTGGTCTACCGCATCCCGGTAGTTGCCGATATTATACATCGGTACATTCTGCTGTATCGCCTCATAAGGTCCCTGCCCCGGCAGCACCTTCACGATCAGCATCTCATACTCCAGGTTGCTGAACAGGTTCGCCGGCGCCGGCGGCAGCCACGTGAACTGCGGATAGGCCGTCTGCAGCGTGGCCGTATCGGCCGGCGTATTCAGCTGCGGCGGACTGAGCGGCCGTACTTCCACCGGGATACAATCTTCGGCCAGCGGGCCGCTGTTATGCAGTCGCCCTACTACCGTATAGCAGGCCTTGTAATTACCGACGGGTAAAAAGCCATTGGGGTCCCGGTCCACATTGAAAATCGATGACAGATAGTTGTACTGAACCGGCGAAACCAGGCTGGCCGTTATCGGGTTGGCCCCTTTGTTTAGCACGAGCGGAGGCGTCAGGGCCGTCATCACCGGCTGATTGTCCTTCGCTCCAAACAACGTCAGCTGCAGCGTCACGCTGGTCGTGCCCGAACCCGCATACACCAGCGCCAGGTTCCAAAGCTGGCTTTTCATCATAACCCCTGTGGGCGGCACCTGGAGTACCATGGTCACCTGTCCCTGTGTAACGCCCGCGATCGCTAAGCAGCCAACGAGCATCCCTGTCATCAAATAGTTTGTACGCATATTCCTTGTGGTTAAAAAACTTTTATAAAGGTCAGCCGCCCNNAGCGTGTTGGGCACCAGCTGCTTGTTATTACCCGGGATAAACCCTTTGTCCGCCGACAGCCGGAAGTCCCCGATCTTCGCCACCCGCGCAGTCGCAGTGCCCGAATAGCCCCATTGCCGGATATTGTAGACCGTCTGGATATTGTATTTCAGCCCCCCTCCCAGCGACAGCCAGCGTGTCAGCCGGTACTCAGCCCTGTCGTCGAGCACATACAGGTTGTACTCCGAGCTGAGCGTCGCCGATGCCTGCGACTGCAGCGTCAGTCGGCCGATAAACGCGCTCTGGCTGAAAAGCAAATTGCTGGTGTTATAATAAACAAAACCTGTATCCGAAGCCTTATTGTAAAACCGCGTATACAACAGCAGGCTGAGCATCGAAAAAGAATGAAACTTATAGGACTCCGTCGCGCTGGCTGTCAGCGTATAAAAAAGATTCTCCTGGTATTGGTCATTGTTCAGCTTCACGATCTGCGAGCTGGGGAAATAGCCCACCATTAAGGTCGGCCAGCCCGTCTTCCGCCAGGTGGCCTGAAAAGTTTCAAAGACCGCGGTGGTCTTGAAGCTCGTGCTGATCAGCGGATTGACATAATCGTTCGTCTTGACTGCTGCGGTCAATTGCAGGTGATGCTGGAACAAGGGCTGGTCGACCCGAACCGACCAGGCGCTCTGCTGAGATCCTGACGTGTACAGGCTGAAAGATTGAAAATCCGCACCATATCTCGACCACGTCGCATTAACCGCCGTCTGCGTCCGCGGGAACAGCGAAGTATATTTCAACGAATACGCCTCATTGGACCGGTTACCGAATTTCAGCACGCTGCCCAGCTCATGATGCGGTTCGCTGCTGTCGAGGCTATAATAGGGTGTGGATGACTTGGCCACCTCGGCAATCAGGGCGCTCGTACGGCCCAGCCGGTAACGGCCTGCAATCGTAAAACCCATCAGGTTATAGCTGGGGATCGGCGCACCGGTCATCGTCGAATCGGCGGTGTACAATTGCCGCCGTCCTGTATAATACGTCAGGATAACATTATTCCCATCCTTCTTTCCCCATCCGTAACGCACCACCGCCACGTACTGCCCCTGCGCTTTATTCTCCAGCGTATAGTCCTGGTAGCGGTAGTCCACCGTTCCGGCAGCAACGGCCATATACGTCGAGGGGTTGTATTCCATCTCCACTCCGTTGATGCTGAGATTTTTTACCGACAATTCCGAATAGTCCACCATTGTCCTGCCAATTCCGAACGACCGTACCGAATACATCGTACGATACCCCTTAGGCAGGCTGCTGTCGGAAATATTCATGGAATCGAGTTTTGCCTTCAGCTCATTGCCGCCGTTAGTCCCATCGATCTGCTTTTGGGCATTGGCGTTGCTGCCGCCCTGTAAGGCTTTGGCCTCCTGGTAGGCCTGCCGTAAAGCAGCCAGTTTTGTACCCATCGAATCGAGCCGCTTTTGAAGACTGTCGTATTGCTGGGTGTAAGCCGAATCCGAGCCGCCCGTTTTCGTTTTTCCCGTGTCGGAGGAGTTGTGCAGACCGCTGCCGCCAAACTTATATTTTCCCAGCTGGTCCAGGTTGGGCAGGCTGCCGGCGCCATTGATCGGCAGTTGCGGGCCGCCCGCGGCACTCTGGCCTCCGGTCGTATCCTGACCGGAATGTGCAGCCTGAGCCCGCCGGAGACTATCCTGGCTCTTGAACCAAAGCCGCTCTCTTTCTGCCATCAGCTTCTGCCATAGATCCGGTCCGTTCAGCCAGGTTTTTAGCGCATTGTATTCCCGCTCCTGCAACGTCAGCTCTTTTTCCATCTTATTCAGGGAATCCTGTCCCCTGCGTTCTATCAGATCTGCGACCTGACGGCGGACCCGGTTGCGGAAATCGCCGGCGTTATACGCGACATTAACGTCCGTCGTATTGCGGAACAGCGGGGAATTGCTCCAGCGCGTGGTAAAATACACCCGGAAGGGATAGCTGTGCTTGTAATCGATGTCCAGGTAGGTCTGCAGCATATGCTGATAGACGTTTCTCTGCGCATACGGCGTATCTATATTGGACCAGTAGTTCAGATCATACAGAATATTGCCATGGATGACGAAATTTGATTTTTTGGCCGGTCCTCGCTTACCCGCCAGCGTTTTGGGCATCGAATATTTTTCGGTGATGGGCAGCCACGAAACAGCATGGCCCTTACAGTTCAGCCGGACCGGCAGCCGGATATAGCCATCCCGGAAAACCGGGTCTTTGACCGGGTCCTTGGACGGTTTTACCTGTGCCCAACTGGTCAGGCACGCAAAGCATAGCAGGAACCATAAAAATATAAGGAACCTCATCACAAAATCGGTTTATTGCGATCATTCAGACGTGAGAGAATAATGGAAGATGATAAGCGCTATCAAACACAAAGTTCAGATCAGCACATGACCATACACCTGGATAGCGAACGCCTGCAACAACGACTTTCCTGAATCTGCCACATTGAACAGAAGAAGGGAAATTACTGTTGAAAGCTCTACCCAGCCGTTGCCGTGATTAATCAGAACCCGCCCCATTGCTGCGAATGGGCAAAGTCACAAAAAACAAAGGGAATAAAAGAAATGGGAATTTGATAAAAAAAAGCCTTGACCGGAGTTGGGTCAAAAGGAGGCAAGCCGCCCGGTAGTGTTTTTCCATGGTCAGTTAAGGTTTACAGAATTAGTTAATGGTATGTACTCACTAGTTTCCGGGGGAAGGATAAAATTCGTATTCAAAGGTTGGAACCTGAAAGTAGGATTAAAATTCGGATTAGGATATTCATTGATGTTACCTAATTATTAAGAGCAATAACTGTAATCCACAATCGATAGTCCTGTAATATTAATTAAATAACTGTGCACTTTTTTATTCTTGGAATAAAAAGTTACTAATTTTTCGGCTGAGCAAATATTTTCACTTATTTACTCACCCTGTGTATACACTTATATTCTTTACACAAAAACATGATAGTCAGCATTGGAAGGTGCAGAAAGGTTTTTCAAAAAAATTCCCTACCTTGTTCGCCGATTATAGAAATTTAAATGTCAACTATTTAACTATACTATTATGCTTCAATTTGCTTGTCCCTCTATTCAACGGATCTTTTTTCTTTCTTCGATCAGCCTGCTGTCCGGCGTGACCATCGCCCGGGCGCAACAACAGTACGATTCCACCGATCATCGCGCGACCGAAGTCTACACCCCCGTCCCGCCGATCGTGACGCCGGGCGCCCAATGCGGAGAAGCCCCATCGGATGCCGTGATCTTGTTTAACGGCCAGAACGAGGACGAATGGGTGAAGGTCTCCGACGGAACACCCGCCACATGGAAAGTCGCGGACGGCATTCTAACCGTTGACAAAGCCACGGGCAACATTCAGACCAAACGTACCTTCACCAATTATCAACTCCACCTCGAATACCGCATCCCGGCTGATATTACGGGCGAAGACCAGGCCAGGGGCAACAGTGGGGTTTTCCTGGCCTCCCTGGGCAAAGGAGATGCCGGCTATGAACTGCAGATCCTCGACAACTACAACAATAAGACCTATACCAACGGCCAGGTGGGCAGCATCTACAAGCAAAGTGTTCCGCTGGCCAATCCCAGCCGCAAGCCCGGCGAATGGTCGACTTATGATATCATTTGGACCGCCCCGGTGTTTAATGCCGATGCCAGCCTGGCCTCCCCGGCGCGGGTGACTGTATTTCTGAATGGCGTACTGGTCCAGAATAATTTCACGCTGATAGGAGTGACCCGCTATATCGGCAAACCCTACTACACAGCGCATGGCCCCTCTCCGATCAAGCTGCAGGCGCATGGCGACAAGAGCGAACCGATCAGCTTTCGGAATATCTGGGTGCGGCCGTTGTAGGCCGCGTCATGAATGTCTTGGGAGCGGCCCTTAGGGGCCGCTTTGCATACAGTCTGCCCGGGGATAAATTGTTAGGGAGTGACGTAAAAATGATGTAAATTGTAGAAAGCGATTCCCTCACCAAACACAGGCTGTATGAAAAAAGTATCACACATTCTGTCCCACAAGGGCAGCAGGATTACATCGGTGACCCCCGACACAACTGTCTTGGAAGCCTTGCGGATCATGGCCGATCAGAATATCGGATCGGTACTGGTACTGGAGGGAAATAATTACATGGGCATCATGACGGAAAGAGACTATTCCCGCAAGGTGATCCTGAAAGGGAAATCCTCTACCGACACCCAGGTTTCGGAGATCATGTCCAGGGATTTTCCTGCGATAACCCCCCACGACACCGTAGAATTTTGCATGCAACTGATGTCCGACAAAAACATCCGCTATCTGCCGGTGTTCGAAGGCAATACGCTTTGCGGCATTGTCAGCATCAACGACGTGGTGCGGGAGACTATCCTGACGCAGGAAGAGACGATCACTCATCTCAAAGACTATCTGCATTCCTGAATTCAGGGTGTGTCTGCATTGATGTCTCCACTGCTGAAATACTTCTCCAGCAATCGTTCCAGCCTGGCCTGGTTCAGCGGTTTATTCTCAAACCCCGAGACCTCGGGGATGCTGCGAGTCCTCTTTTCATCATCGGGATTGAGGGAAGTCGTGAGCATGATCAGCACGGTATCGGCCTTTTTCTCCTTCGGCAGGGTCCGGTATTGCGCCAGGAATTCCCATCCATCCATGGCAGGCATGTTGATGTCCAGGAAGATCAGATCGGGCCGGGGACAACTTTCATCGTCACCGGACAGGCTGCCTGCGCCGGCCCTCCCCTGGTCGCTATCCGAAAACAGGCCACCCACGCCGCTGAGATAGTCCAATGCCGCCTGCCCGCTCTGCGCTATACGGATATGCCGGACAAAGCCGGACTGCTCCAGCGTCATCTTATTCAGGAAATTAGTGGGCTCATCGTCGTCGATGAGAAGAATACAATTAAGCTGTTTCATGATACAGGTCAGTGCCCGATAAAGATACAAGATTCACGAAGGATTAACCGAATTTGGGGCGGAAAACATGTAAATTTGAAACTACAATCGTTTATTCAGGTATGACCGAAACGCTTCAAAGGGACGAGATAGTAGTAAGGGATATCATTGAAACTGCCAGGGTGCTATTTAAGCAATCCGGGTTTAAAAAGACGACCATGGGCGATATTGCCCGTAGCCTCGGCAAGGCTAAAAGTTCCCTGTATTATTACTACCCCAGTAAAGAAGATATTTTCGAGGCCGTTCTGCATGCAGAGATGGACGAATTGCTGGATCAGATCCACCAATCTATCAGCCATGCCACTTCTTCCAAAGAAAAACTGACGATGTATTGCCGGTGCAGGCTGATCAAACTAAACGAATTGTGTAACCTCAGCGATGCTCTCAAGAGCGACATCGGCGAACTGCATGACCTGCATTGCATCATGACGGACCTGAAGCACCAGTTCGATACCACTCATGTCGGGCTGGTCCGTGAGATCCTGGAAGAAGGCGTCAGCAACGGGGAGTTCAAAAAGATCAACAAGGATAATATAGAATTGGTCGCCTACCTGATGGTCAGCAGCTTCAGGGGACTGGCTGTCCCTTTGATGGTTTCGCAAAGCCAAAGCCCAAGGCTGGACCTGCAAATCGACTCGATAGTTGACATTATGGTTGAAGGGATCGGACGCTAACGGCCGTTTTCGGCGCCGGTGCTTGTAATGCCGCAATCCACTTTTTTACCAGCCCCCGGAACCACCCCACCCTCCCATACAAATAATTGAACAGGGCAATGCCCGTTAACCCGCAGGTAATCCCCGCCAGCACATCCAGCACATAATGGTGGCTGCTATAAACGGCCGCAAACCAGATACCGCACATGATCAGGGCAAACAAGGCATTCACCCAACGGAAACGGTATTTTATTCCATAATAAAGGACTGTCAGCGGATAGGAGGCATGCAGCGAAGGCATGGCGGCAAAGACATTGGAACTCTTGGCATAAAGCCCCGAAAAGACCGACACGTGGAAGAAATGGTCGAAACGCCCCAATCCCGCGGTATTGCCGGGTGTATGGGGATTGAATGCAAACCCATATTGCTGTACGTACCAGGGCGGAGCGGCAGGATAAACATAATAGATGACGAAGCCCAGCAGGTTGACGATCAGGAAGGTCAGGGTATAACGGGCGAAACCCTCCTTGTTGGTAAAAAAGAGATACGCAGAAAAAGCCAGGGGCAATGGTATCCAGCATAAATAGAACAGCCCCGACAACACATCCAGGAAAGTTCGCTGATGGGCCAGCCAGTATTCATTGGGGGTGAGAATGGCACCCCCCGCGGCCGGGATACCGAACAGGTGCTTTTCGGCCCGGTAGACACTCCCGATATGTACCGTATTATACCGGTAATTAGGGAATGCCTTCATGGAATCGAAAAGGATCCAGAACACGATGAATACGGAAAAGCCCAGGATAAAACGACGGGTAGTGCCTGACAGGTAATAAAGACTGTTGAACAAAAAGACCAGGAAGAGCTGGTCGGTCTTATACCCGATGAGCCACGCCGAAAGGATCAGGTAAAGAGCCGAAATAGCCGTCACGATCAGTACCCGCCGCATCATACCTTGATCCGTTGGATGAGTTCCTTGCCGGAAACGGTATCGACGCCTTTCAGTTCCAGGTATTCGACATTGGGAGACCAGAAAGAGCCTCCGGGGTTGATCTTGACATAGATCCGGTTGAGGATCGCCCGCCTGCCGGTGATCGTGGCAAAGACATGAGGCCGGTTGTCAACGGGAGATTTCATCAGGTAGAGCGGTAATTTCTTAAAGGAGACAAAACGCAGTTCATACACATCGTTGCCGAGATCTTTTTCCTTGAGCCCATAGGCAAAATGCCGTTGGATAAAGTTCAGTTCCTGACGCTGTTTCTGCTCTGTATATCGTATCCATAAAACATGGACAGGCTCATCCTTATCCAGCCTGCCGTTCTTTTCGTTCAGCTCGCAAATAATGGTATTGGTATTCGGGGTGCGTTGCAGATAAAATAAAGAATTGGCATTGCTGGGTGGAATGGGAAAGGTATCTACCGCATTTTTGACAACGGCTGACGCATGACCAGTGCCGGCTGTTGACGCCAGAGTCATCGTCGTCTGGGCCCTGGACACAAAGCCGGAAAAGACGGCTTGCAAACATACCAGCAGCAGCAGTGCACCAGGCAGCGACTTTCGGGCGGTCACACCCGGCACAGGGACGCCTGAACCCTTTTCACCCGGCACAGTGACGCCTGATCCCTTCTCGGCCTCCGGAGTACCCTCGGTACCCGCCGCTGGCCGCGGACCGGCCTTCGCCGCCGCGTCCCGGGCATTCAAGGTACGCCGGGCATCCCGCAGGCGGCCAATGGCAGTGGCGTTAGCCAGGAAAGCCATGACGGTGA
>PMUF01000554.1 GCA_003167015.1 Chitinophagaceae bacterium
AACTGGAATAATTGGAATAACTGGGCCAACTGGGCCAATTGGAACAACTGGTCGAATTGGCTGAATAGATAATTTAGCATGAAAGGCGTTGACCTTCTGGTTATTCAACCCACACCATTCTGCAATATCAATTGTTCATATTGCTACCTGCCTGACAGATCTAATCCCCAAAAAATAACGATAGATATTATCGAGCGTATTGCAGATGTGCTGGTACACGATAAATTAATGCAGCCGACACTGTCGGTTGTCTGGCATGCCGGAGAGCCACTGGTCCTTTCATCGGCATTTTACTCACCATTGTTTCAGGCTCTGGAATCAAAGCTGGCGCCGGAAGGCGTTTCCATACAGCATTCGATACAGACCAATGGCACGTTGATCTCACAGCAGTGGTGTGACCTGATCAATCAATATGGGATTAAAACGGGCATCAGCATAGACGGCCCACGTGAAGTACATGATGCCTATCGCAGAACCCGCAATGGTAAAGGCACTTTCGATCAGGTCATGGAGGGATTGAGCCTTTTGGCTTCCAATGGCATCGGGTATCATGGGATTGCCGTTGTCACAGAGAAGTCCATCGATGATCCGGACGCTTTTTTTGATTTTTTCTACACCAACGGCTTCTATCACCTGGGGTTGAATATAGAGGAAGTCGAAGGAACGCATAAGCAATCCACTGTTTTTTCAGCGGGCTTGCATGAAAAGGTTATTGCGTTTTATTCGCGCCTGTTCCAATTATATATGGAAAGCGACAAACATATGCGGATCAGGGAATTCGATATGTGCATCCAGGCGATCACCCGCGACCTTGATTTATTGGACATTACGAAACTAACGACCCAGTCGCACCAGAATAAGGCTTTCGCGATCTTATCTGTCGATTACCGGGGGAATTTTTCGACATTTTCTCCTGAGCTGATCGGACAGGCCGAACCGAAATACAATAATTTCATCCTGGGCAATATCTTTACTTCGGACTTTTTAAATCCTGAACGAGGGGATCTGCTGCGGTTGCTCAGTCGCGAAATAAATCAGGGGATCAGGAAATGTAAAAAGGAATGCGATTTTTTCAGCGTCTGTGGCGGCGGGGCGCCGGCGAATAAATATTTTGAGAATGGAACTTTTAATTCTTCGGAAACAAATTACTGCAAGTATAACATCAAAATTCCTGCGGAAATAGTCCTGTCTTATCTTGAAAAGACGCTTCAAATCATTTAAATGTATGACTGAGACAGCTTCCGACGATAGATTCAAACCGGAGTACCGGATAGCCTGGCTCTCCGCCCTGGGCTTTATCGGCCTGCTCCTTGGCTTTATTTTCCTATCCTATGACAATCTTTTTGTCCGCAATAAACCCGCCTCGCCTGTTTTTCATGAAATAGCTTACCGGCCGCGGGACCTTGTCTGCCATGCGATCGACGGCCTGAGTGATTCGTTAGGGAAAAAGATCGATACTTTCCATCGGCTGGTCAAGAGCTATAAGCAGGGGCAAGATTCCTTCGCGATCTTAAATACCCTTATAAAAACAGATACCCAGGCTATCATCACCCTTCAACAGGATAAACAAACCTATGAGGCTGCCAGTGACAGGGACACCGTTTCGAGGACACGCCTGAACAGCCTGATCCATCTTAATGTGTCCCCGATCGATATCGATCGATGGGAAGCTGCATTTGAAAAAGAACCCGGGTATGGCTGGAAGGCGGATGTGAAGTATTGGGTCCGGATGACGAATGTAACACCTGTGCTGACCTGGTCCGGCCAGACTACGCTGCGGATAGACAGTACCTTGAATAACATGCAATTTTTCGCCAAATATCCTCAGTCTGCCACCTGGATCTATTTAATCGCCGTTTTTTGTAGTTTTTGCCTGGTCGCTATTTCAACATCGATCGAGACGGCCAACGATATCTTTGCCTTCCTGGGCAGCCAAAAGAAGGGTCGGTTTAAGCAGTGGCCCTTCTATATCATATGGGGCATCATTCTCCTTGCATTGGGACTGCTTCAACTACTGCTAAGAAACAGTTTTAATGACGAACTGCCGGAGAAAAGCCTGTTCCTGATGAAACATCTCCGACCTTCCCTGGTTATGGTGAACGTTCTGGGCTATATCACCGGTGCGTGCTGTCTGGCCGGATTTGTATACACCGCGTCGATGTTGGGATTTTTTGAACAAAGCAAACAAGACAACAGCAAGGCGCTCGCGCAGCAGAACATAGTGGCGGAGGAAAGGGTGACCCTGACCACGGAAAAACAGAGCCTGGAGCAGAGCTATGACCGGTTGCTGGGCTTCTTTAATAAATATTTTACCCTTTCGGCGATTGTTCTGTCATTGAGCGTGCTGTGTACCGGGTCGCTGTTGGGTACGATGAACAGTATCGATTTTTTCCAGGCGCTGGTTTCCAACTGGGGCTATACACCTGCCAGAGGAGATATTGTCTATCTATACGGAGGCGTCTTTACCGTTATTTTGTTGCTGATCTATCTACCGGCAAGAATACGCTTTAATGAAATCAAGCTGCAGTTACCGCCCGATCCGGGCAAAGAAGGGGCTCCGGATCAGAAGGGTCAGGGTGCTAACTGGTTCGATTTTTTCAAAGACCCGTTCAGTTTGCTGAAGGGTACTCTGCTGGCGGCATCGCCTCTGCTGGCCAGCATTGTGCAGTCATTGTTCGATCTGTTGTTTAAGCATTGATGGATGCCGGGGTTGCGTTAAAGATTAACTTATCATTCGGTTTTTAAACTGTCAACGGGGTTGGCCATCGCCGCCCGTACGCTCTGGATACTGACAGTGGTAAGCGCGATCAGCAGCAGCAATAGCGGCGGCAGCAGCAGCAGCGCCCACCCCACGTTTATGTGGAAGGCATAATTGCGAAGCCAGCGATCCGCGCCCCAATAAACGATCGGCGATGCAATGGCTGCCGCGATCGCTATCATCCGGACAAAGTCCTTGCTCAACAAGAGCAGCAAACTATACACCGGCGCGCCCAACACTTTGCGGATGCCAATCTCCCGCACTCTCAAACGGATGATCAGGCTGGACAAGCCCAAAAGCCCCATGCAGGCGACGAAAATGGCCAGGCCTGTAAACAGCTGGAAAAATCCGCTCAATTTCTGGTCGGCACGGTATTGCTGATCGAAATGGTCATTCAGGAAAAAGCTCTCATACGCATTGCCCGGAAAGCTCTTGTTGTAGACGGCCTCTACCTTCGGCAGGCTGCGCTGCAGATTCCTGGTATCTAGTTTGACGGCGAAATAGGTTGAAGCGATATGATCGGTATGATAGAACAGGATCGGCTGATAGGCGGTCTTTGCCGATTGCACCTGGTAATTTTTGACGACTCCCACGATCTCTCCTTTGACATCTCCCACCCAGGTGATAAAATAGACCTCCTGGTGGATGGCCGCCGCCGGGTCGCGATAACCCAGTTGTCGGGCCAGGGTTTCGTTGATCATCACCTTCTCCCGCATCGTATGGAACCAGTCTCCCGGTCCGCTTTGCTCATCAGGCAGATTGGTGCCCGCCAAAAGTTTGACCCCATAGGTGGAAACAAAATCCGTGTCGATGGAAAGGAAATCAGCATAGCGATTGACAGCCCGTTCCTGGTCCACCCTTCGGATGCCGTTGTTCTGGGCCATGGGCTGGCCGGGAATCTCGGAGCTCGCCGCCACGCCGCGGATGGACGGATCTTTCATGAGCTCGGTCTTAAACATCGTTACCCGCGTGGGGAACGTCGAATCGCCCGTTGCCGGTAGCCTAACCATCAACAATTGATCTTTGTCATAGCCAGGATCCTGGTGGCGCATGTATTGTAGTTGGCGGTACACGAGCAGCGATCCCGCCACCAGCAGGATCGATAACAGGAATTGAAAGGTGACCAGCGCCCGTCGAAGGGAAAGCCCCTTTCCGGACCGTTGAAACCTGCCTTTCAGGACCAATACGGGCTTGAAGGCGGACAACACGAAAGCCGGGTAAGCGCCCACCTGCAGGGCCCCAAACAGGAATGCACCCGACGCGATGAGCCAGAACCGCCAGTCTTGCAACAGTCCGCTGGCGTAAAACGCCTTGCTGATCCCCTTGCCCACAAACTGATCGAAATAGGGTCCGGTCAAGCCGACAATAAGGATCGTCAGCATGAGGGCCAGGAGGTTGACGAGCATCGACTCGAGGATGAACTGCCCGGCCAGTTGAAGCCGGCTGGCGCCCGCCACCTTTCGTACGCCTACTTCCCTGGCCCGCTCTACGGACCTGGCTGTCGAGAGATTGATATAATTGACCCAGGCGATCACCAAAATAAACAGCCCAAGGGCGGACAGGAGATAAAGCATCTGTTTGCTGCCCTGCGCTTCATATTCGGAGGAAGTAGGCTGCAAGTGAATGTCGGTGACCGGCTGAAGGTGGAATTGGAAATCCAGATGCAGTGACTGCTCTTTCTTCCCCAGGTATTTTTCAATTAACGCGGGAAACTTAGCCTCCAGTTTATTGGGATCCGTACCCGGCGCCAGCAAGACATAATTGTAATATCCCGGCGCCTCCCAGTCCGTGTACCCGAAGTGGTTCCTTAACGTGTTAAACGACACCAGCGCATCGAAATGGATATGAGAATTCTCGGCGATGTCCTTGAAAACCCCGGTCACCATCAGCGGACCCCCATTCAGGGAGATGGTCTTGCCGATGGGATCATCCTTTCCAAAATACTTCTTCGCCAGGCTGGCGGAGATCACCATCGAGCGAGGTTTCACCAGCGCGGTGGCGGGGTCACCGGATAGAAAGGGAAAACTGAACAGGGTGAGAAAGGAAGGATCAGCCCAAAACAGTTTGGGTTCGTTAAACTGCCTGGTTTGCCGCTGCCCGTCCGTATAGGACAACATGGTAGTAGGGAAAATGTTCGAGACGGGCGCCAAACGCGCGAAATCGACTACTTCGGGGAATTCAGCGGCCATCGCGGGCGCCGCCGCCGGGTAATTGTCGCCGTTGGCATCGGTGGCCACATACGTTTTGGCAAAATCCAGCGGCACCCTGTACAATCGAGCGACGTTTTTATGCCAGCGGTCATAGCTGAGCTCAAAACGTACATATTCAAAAATAAACCAGCACGCCGCCATGCCTATAGCCAGCCCGAAAATATTCACCAGCGCAAAGAACTTGTTCCTCGCCATGTTCCTGTAAGCGATCTTCCAAAAATTAAGCAGCATATTATTCGGTTTTTAAACTGTCAACGGGGTTGGCCAACGCGGTCTTCAAACTCTGCACACCTATCATGGCCATAGAAATGACCAGCAACAAAAATGGTGGGCCCACGAAAATAAACCACTCTAACCGGATATGAAAGGCGTAATTGCCTAACCACTGACTCGCTCCCCAAAACACGAGTGGAATGGCAATGATCGTAGCGACGGCCACCAACCTGACGAAATCCTTACTGAACAATAGTAACAGGCTGTAGACACTGGCGCCCAGGACCTTTCGGATACCTGTCTCCTTGGTCCGCAGGCGGATCATAAAAGCGGACAAGCCGAGCAACCCAAGACAGGCGACAAAGATCGCAAGGGCCGTGAACAGACCGAAGACTTTGCCAAAACGTTCATCGGACTGATATTGCCGGCCGAAGTATTCGTTCAGGAAAAAATATTCATAGGCATTACCGGGAAACAGATTTTTATAGACTGTCCCGATCCCCGCCAGGGTCTGCCCGAGGTGGCCGGCCTTCACCTTAACGGAAAAATATCTCCAGTCGTTATACGCGGGATACCAGTACAACATGGGATCATAGGCCTCCTTCAAGGACCGTTGATGATAGTTACGTACGACGCCGACGATCTGGCCTGAGAGCTCTCCCGAGCCATAGCTGAAAATGATGTCCTTGTTAATGGCGGCTTCATTGCTTTTGTAACCGAGGGACCGGACCGCTTTTTCG
>PMUF01000430.1 GCA_003167015.1 Chitinophagaceae bacterium
GCAATCGACCTGAACTTGTCAAAGCTCATCACCTTGCCCCGTAGCACCCCGTCGATATCCGTGATCGCCAGCTTGACCTTCTCCGTCTTCGCAGATTCCAGCTGATGCAACAGTTCAGCCAGCGATAGTTTGCTCATACCCAGTTTTTTTAACAAAAAAATGAAACCAAATATAGGCCACCCCAATGATCGAAAAATAGATGACAGATAATTTAATATTCAATGACACCAGCGCCACCAGGCATACCGCCCCGATCACCAACGCCACCACCGGGAAATAAGGATACAACGGCGCCCGGTAAGGACGCTCCAGCCCCGGCTCCTTCCGCCTCAATGCCAGCACCGTGATCATGGCAAATATATATAAGGTCAGCGCCCCCAGGCACGAGATCGTGATGATATCCCCCGTCTTGCCCGACAACAAAGCCACAATCCCGATGACCATATTCAACAACAACGCATTCACCGGCGTTTTCCGCCGGGCATTCACCCGCCCCAGCGCCGCCGGCAGATAACGCACCCGGCCAAACTCGAACGTCGCCCGCGAAGCCGCCAGAATGATGCCATGGAAACTCGCGATCAATCCCATCAGGCCTATCGTGATCAGTAAATGATAAATCCAGCCATCAGTCCCCGTTATCCTCGCCAACGCCAGCGACAAAGGCCTGTCCGAAGGATCAGCCCCCGGTGAAGGATACACGATCGCCTCCCACCCGGCCACACCCACCGAAGAAAGAAATACCAGGATGCACAGCGCGATCAGCGTGGCCAGCGCCGACCCAAACCCCACCAAAATATTCCGCTGCGGCCGCACCGCCTCCTCTGCCACATTGGCCACTCCCTCCAATCCTAAAAAAAACCAGACCGCAAACGGTACCGCCGCCCACACCCCCGTCAACCCGAAAGGCAGGGCATTGTGTGTCACATGGGCCCAAGAAAAATGTGGAAAAGTCACGCCCGAGAAGATCAGCAGCTCGACCACCGCCAGCACGGTCACCGCCAGCTCAAAACCCGCAGCCGCCCTGACTCCATACATATTCAGCGCCGTAAAGACCACATAGGCCCCGATCGCAATGGACATCACCGGGACATGAGGCATAAAGAGTTGAAAATAGGCTCCGATCGCCGCGGCAATGGCCGGCGGAGCAAACAGGAATTCAATCCATTGCGCCACCCCCGCAATAAAGCCCCAATCCCGGTTCAACCCCCGGGTCGCATAGTCGAAAACCCCGCCCGCCTTAGGGATCGCACAGGCCAATTCCGTATAAGAAAAGGTAAAAGTGATGTATAAGAGAATAACCCCCGCCGTCGCAATGGCCAATCCCCCGGTACCACCCGCTGCCAGCCCCAGATTCCAGCCGAAATACATGCCTGAGATCACATATCACACCCCCAAACCCCATAACATGACGGGCCCCAGGGTTCGCGAAAGTGCCGGGCCCGATCCCGTTTCCCCCGCTGATCCGCCGACACCAGCCCCCGATCCCGCAGGTTGTTGTTCATTGATTGACATTTTTAAAGATAACAAAAAAATAGCCAGACCGCCCAAGGCAGCCTGGCTCCTCTAATGATAACAGTGCTATTCTTCTAAATACTTTGTACTGTCCGTTAATAATACCGATAGAACCACCACATATACTGCGAACTATTATTGGGATACGTGGCCCCGCTGATCAGCAGTCCCCCGCCATTGGTGATCTTCAGCGGTAAGGCGTACGCCGTATACAGCGGCAGCTGCGATAAATACAAACTGACGGGTAGGCTTCCTACCCGGTAGCCCGCCGGTATCGTAATGACAGTATCAGGCAGGGAATACATACTACTGGGCATCAGCGAAAAGGTCAGTGCACTCCCGGTCGGCCCCACCGTATTGACGGCGTTGAAGGCGCTGATCTGGCTCGTATCGATGCCGACCGTGATCGTATAGGACTGAGATAACACCTGAGGGCTGGCGATGACCAGGCCGATGGCCGTGTCCACGTCGTTCTCCAACGAGGCTCCGGCAGAATCATATTGTAACGGTTGCGTCCAGCCATTGGCCGCCGTTAACCCGAACTCAATGATCGGTTGCGTATGGCTGACATCCATATAAGGCGTGTCCTTCAGACAGCTGCTGAACAGGCCGATGGAGAGTAGACAGGGAATGAACAATGCTTTCAATTTCATATAAGAATGATTTACGTTCTTTTAATTAGTACTCCTTTCCACGGCGATCACTGCGCCCAGAATATAGGCTCATATAGGTCGGCGGCAACCTGGTTCTGAGCGTTTACATTGTTGGCGTTTTGCGTATACTCCGTTTCAGGGTAGAGCAGCCGCGCCGGGATACCTGCAGACACCGCAAACGACGGAGTAGCAATGTTCGGAAAACCTGTACGGCGCCAATCGCTATAGGCCTCCAACCCGTCCAGCGCGCACTCCGAGATCCACTTCTGATACATTATGGTCTGCAACTGATTGGTCGACAAGGAAAAATTGACCATACCATTCGTAGATGTCGACATATAGCTGTCCGCAGCTGCCACCGCATTAGGCACAGTCAGGTAATTGAAAGAGGCTTCCACTGCCTGCTTATACAACGCACTCGCGTTTCCGCTCAGCACCCCTCGCTGCGCGGCCTCCGCCTGCATGAATAACGACTGGGCGGCACTGAACAGCAGCGCAGGCGCCGTAGCGCTTTGCAACAACCCGGGCCCGAAAGGACTCGTCGCCCCGGCAGAGTTGTAATTGTTATTGCCGAACTGCTCACCGCCATAAGTCCCGGCCTGACTCGGGTTGAAGAAATACGCCTGCCGCGGATCGCTGATCGAATCCAGGAAGTTCAGGAAGACCTGGTTGGCAACAAAAAAATTGTTATTCTGGTATGGCGAACCTTCCACGCCATTCTTGGCCGGCCCAAACCCATACACACTCCAAAACGGAGTTTGCTTAGTGGGCTCATCCTGGAACCCCGGCTGTATCAGGCAATCCTGCGTGAGGAATCCGCTGCCCTGCTGCACGATCGCGGCAAGTTGCGTGGCTACATACGTCTGGTTTCCATTGGGAACCTGCCGCAGCAGGATACGCAGCTTGATCGTATTGGCAAACTCCTCCCACAACAGCTTGTTACCCTGGAACATCACATCCGACGCATCGTCTGCCGTAGACTGCGAGGCCGCAATCACCGTAAGAGCAGTATCCAGCTGGTTGATCAGGTCCGCATAGATAGTCGCAGCCGAATCGTATGCCGGTTGCAGGATCCCCGGCGGCTGCAAAGCCTGGGAATAAGGGATGTTCCCGAACTGATCCACCAGGTCCTGAAAGATCATCGTCCTCAGCGCCCTGGCAGCGCCCGGCAAAATAGAGTTAGTCGAACTGTTGGCCATCACAAAATCCAGGTCATAGATATTATGGTACAGCGAAGCCCAGTTACCGTCGCCAAAACTGTTCGGCAGTTGGAACGTCTCCATATACTCCTGGCTTCCCGAAGGCGACCAACCGTTGTTCCGCGCATAATACTGCATCCATTGATTGGCATAGTCATAGTTGTCGGTGGCAGTACTCACATTTTGACCGGACTTATTGATCACCGCCTCAACCAGTGATCCCGCAAAGACATCCTTGCCCGTCAGCTGGCTGATCGGCGGACCGTTAGGGTCATCGGCATTGGTATTGAGTTTCTTCGTACAGGAGGCAAGAGCCACCAGGCCGGATAACAACAGGAATAAAACTTTTTTATGCTTGATTTTCATAATCTTCTTTTTTTGGATTATAGGATGGTCGCCCGGATAGTGGCACTGATGACACGCGTGGGCGGCGTCTGGTATTCCGTGGTGTATCCCACCGCATTCCCATTGGCATTGGTCGAAAACTCAGGATCGCTCCACCTGTTCGTCCCTGGCCGCCACATAAAGAGGTTTCTGCCAATCAGGCTGACATCCAGTTTCTTCAGGACGTCTTGCTTGCCAAACCATTTCATTGGCAACGCATACGTCAGCGCAAGCTCCCTCAATTTCCAAAAATCGGCGCTCGTCACATAGGGCATGCCCTCCTGGCTATAGAAATCTGACCACCAGTAAATGGCCGTCGGCAACCCACCTACAGAAGTAATGGGCACATTCGTATTGGGAGCAAAGCTCTTGGGACCAGTTTGGATCACCGAGTTAGGGATCACGAAAGCCTGCCGGTTGGTCGCATCACTGGCCGCAATACCCGCAAAATCCAATGCATTGGCTTCTTCATTCAGGATCTTGGCGCCTCCCCGGTAATCGAAGACAGCCCGTAACGTCAGGTTCTTATAACTAAAGCTGGGCGACAGACCTATAAAATACTTGTAATTGGCGCTGCCTGCATCCACCGGATTGGGATTCGGCGTCGGCAAACCTGTACTGGGATCGACGATGAGCCGGCCCTGGGGGTCCCTGAAGAAATCCGTCGCCAGGATCTGCGGATATGACTTGCCCGCGATGGCATAAATACCGCCCAACACCGACGTACCAAAATTCATCTGGTCCAGCTCTGCAGATCCTCCCGCAATATTGACCACCTTGGAATTCTGATAACTGAAATTACCCGAGATGTCGAAATGGAAGTTCCTTAACCGGATCACCGGATTCAAAGACAGGTCCACTTCCACCCCATAGTTATTGACCTTTCCGGCATTCGTCAGGTAATTCGTGATGCCGCTGGCAGTAGAAGCCTGCAGCGGAATCGTCTGATCACTGGATTGCTGGTCATAATAGTTCACTTCCAGGTTGATCCGGTTCTTCAGCAATCCGAGCTGAAACCCGACTTCCTCGGATGCCGTTTTCTCCGGGTGCAGGTGATTCTGCACCAGCGTCGTATTTTGCGTATACCCGTTGAGATTGCCAAAAGGGAAACCTTCGATGACCTGCGCCGTCGGATAAATCCCGTAGGCGCCATAATTGGGAATGGACACGCTGTGACCACCTGCAACCTGGCCGGGTACATTGGTGCCCCCGGAGATATTCCCCATGACCCCCAGGTTCTGATAACCATCCAGACTCACATTCCCCGTGCCGGCATAACCGACCCGCACTTTCAGAAAGCTGATCGTCTCGCTATTCTTCAGGAACTCCAATTTATCACTCAGCACGGCCGACAGATCCACGGATGGATAGCTGAAACTCCTATCCTGTGGGTCCAGGATAGACGTCCAGTCATTACGAAAACTGCCGTGAAGGAACAACCAGGCGTCGTATCCTATCGTGGCATCGGCATAGACCGATTGATCATACCGCTTGTATTGATAGGTGGCATCAGCAGTTCCATCCGCATTCGTCACCTTCGTAGGCCCGCTGGGAATAACGTTCTGCCCGGCCACCGGCCCCGAATTCACCTGGTTGGAATACCAATTTGCATAACTGTTCCTAACCCGGTAATTCCCGCCCACGACGAGGTT
>PMUF01000424.1 GCA_003167015.1 Chitinophagaceae bacterium
GTAATCCCATTCCTGGTTGTCGGCGACGCTGATCTGGCTGCGATAACCTGTCTCCAGAAGACCGGCTTTGCCGACAGGCGTGCTATAATCCAGCTGAACATTGTAATTCCCGGTGTGTGTCAGTTTACTATCCTTCAACACTGTGGTGGAATCCGCGGCATTCCCATTGATGTTGTAGATGTAGGTATTGTACAGCTGCAATTGATTGGTGAAGCCATGCGAATAGTCGAAGTCGAAGACCAGCTGCCTTTGCGGTTGGCTGAATGTATGGGTGTAATCAACCGTTAGCTCGTAGCTGTTGCCATTGCCCGTAGTGCCATTATAACGGGTACTGAGCAGACCCGGCAATTCGGCCGCCGTCAGGTTGTCGACGGTCAACCACTCATTGCGTACAGTGGTAGAGGCATTATAGGCGCCCGATACGCTGAGTATATCCCTGGCGGACAAAGTATAATCCAACCCGGCCTTGGCCGAATGGAGATCGGTAATGGTGGTGGAGGGAAAGGTTTCATTGGAGTAATAAATGGCGTCGGGTGAAAGCAGGTAGGTCATATCCTGATATCCGTCGCTATAGGTATTTCGGTGCTGATAGCTGTAATTGCCGTACCAATTGATCCTGCTGTTTTGGTAGCTGATCGAAGTAGCGGCATTATAGTTATCCCTCGTACCCCCGGTGACCGCCACCGAGCCGTTGAATCCGGCAGCATTATTTTTCTTCAGTACAATATTGATAAGGGCTTGCCCTTCGGCATCATATTTTGCCGAAGGGTTGGTGATGACCTCTATTCGGTCGATAGAGCTGGCCGGAATGGATTGCAGCACCTGGGCAACTGTTCCCCCACCGATTAGGCTGCGCTTGCCGTCTACGAGCACTTTCAGGTCGGTAGCTCCCCGCAGGCTCACATTGCCGGTGGCGTCCACCTGCAGGGTAGGGACATTTTGCAGGAGATCGGCAGCCGATCCTCCAAGACTGACGAGGCTTTGGTTAACGGCGAAGACTTTTTTATCAGGGCCGTTACGGATAGTCGGTGACCTGGCGGAAACCGTGACCTCGGCCAGTATCCGGCCTGACGGGACCATGGTAAGGTCGCCGAGGTTGATAACGCCGCTTGTGGGGGTGAAAACAATGCTGTCTCTGGTGATGGCTTGATAGTCTGCATGGCTGATTTTACAGGCAAATAGGCCGTAGGGAATCTCTTCGACGGAAAACCTGCCGGATGAATCCGTTAAGGTGATTTTTGAAGCAACGATGCCATACAGGTCAACCAATGTCACGGTCGTCGATGCAAGGGGCCGGTTTTGCTCGTCATTGATTCTGCCCACCAGTCTGCCTGCTCCCTCCGGTCTGTCTCTATCCTGTCCGAACAGCGTCAGGCCTACGCCCATCGAGACAGCGGTGATCCAAAGCCATTGAAGCTTTTTCATATTTTTTTTGTACAAAAGAATGCCGGATCTTCCCGGCCAAAAAATTTGTTCAACCCGATAGTCGAAAGGCTAAACAATCGCCCCAAAGGACCTTTATTGAGTGAAAAGGGAGGTTTGTTGAATGCATTCAGGGCGCTAGCCCGAAATCGGGTATTTTGCAGCAGGTATGGATAGGACGAACTTGAATAAAGAAAAAAGAGCGCTCACCAGGCTACATTGCCTGGTATGGGCGGCTATCATGCTGATCAGCTTCTTTGGCATGATATCGAGCGATGGGGTCAGGATGTCGGCTGCATATACCATTGTCAATTCCTTCCTCTACGCCCTGATCATTTATGGCAATATCAGTTTCCTCTACCCGAAACTGTATCAAAAAAGGCACTACGTACTGTACACAATAGCGTCCATCATACTGATAATCCTGGCTGGCGCCGGGAAGGTGCTGTTTTTAAATTTTATCCGTAGAAATGATTTTTTGCCTGCAGACAGATTGCTGAGGATTGAAAATTATCCTATTTTTTTCCTGTTTGGCATCACGGTCTTTGTGCTGAGCTTCGTCTTCCGTATGGCTATTAATTATTTCATCATTAAACGAGCCTCGGAGGAGGCCTTATTACAACGGAGCCAGTTCGAGCTTAAGCTGCTAAGAGCGCAGGTCCAGCCGCATTTCCTCTTCAATACCCTTAATAACATGTATTATGAGGCGTATCTGGACTCACCCCGGACGGCGCTGTTGATCGAAAGACTGTCGGAGATCATGCGATATTTTGTCGATCAGAGCAACCAGGAGACAGTACCGCTGGCTACGGAAGTGCAGTTCCTGGACAACTATATCGCGCTGGAGAGAATAAGGATAAGGCCGGAGCCTGAGATCGGATTTGAAAAGGATTTTGATCCCGGAACACCGATTCCGCCTATGCTGCTGATGACCTTTGTGGAGAATATCTTCAAGCACGGTGTCGATAAGATCAGCGGCTGCAATAAGATCGGGATTTCTCTGATCCAGCAAAAGGGTTACCTTTATTTCAGCACAAAGAACGCCATCAACAGACATGCGGGCCAGCAGATGCCGGGTGGCCTGGGTTTGGCCAATCTTCGCAAACGGTTGTCCATTCTGTATAACGGTGATTTTCAACTGGAGACGGTCGATGACGGTCAATATTTCACGGCCTCCTTAAAAGTACCATTACATGAATCTACGGTGCATGATAGTTGATGACGAACCTAATGCGGTAAACCTGCTGGAAGTACTGATAGGACAGACCACATCCTGGCAACTGGTCGCCAGATGCTATAATGCGCTGGAGGCCATCGCCTTTTTAAAAGACAATAGAGTCGATCTTCTTTTTTTGGATATCAACATGCCTATGCTTAACGGCATGGAGCTGGCGGCCCTGCTGTCCGAGGAAACGGCGATTGTCTTTACGACCGCCTACTTTGAGCATGCCGCGGAGAGTTATTCCTTCAATACCATCGACTATCTGTTAAAACCTATTACGCTAAAAAGATTTTTGGCCGCCACTAAAAAGGTCGAGGCTTATTTCCGGCCGCGCATGCCCGCGACAGACAAGCCGGTAGAAGGCGGTAATGAATACTTCTTCGTCAAATCGGGTACCGAGCTTCGAAAGATCCTTTTGCCCGAGATCCTTTTTTTCGAAAGCCGGAAAGAATATGTGCGGGTCGTGACCCAAACCTTCGAGGTGCTGACCTACCGGCGATTAAAGGATATAGAAGCACAGCTTCCTATGCCCTTTGCCCGGGTGCATCATTCCTACATCGTTAATATCAGGCAGCTGAATAAGATCCAGGATAACCACATCCACATCGGTGATATACAGATTCCCATCGGCGAAAAATTCAGGGACGGCCTCATGGAAATGATCCGGAAAAAGACATTTTGACCTCGCCCTATTGAAGGAATAGTTACCTATCGTAAAGGTGGTAAAGGCAGATTTGCACTTTCCGCAAATTTGGAGCAAATTATTTCCGATTTCGACCAGGAGCGGTAGACCGAAATCATGACTCCCTCCTTATTCTAACTGGCTCGAGAACAGATAGGTGGCCCGTGAATTTCACAAATTGTCCCTATATTGTCAGCCTTTGACCCGAATATAACCAATCCATCAAATGGAAGAAATTCAAATACTGAAACATGCATTAAAGGCTTTTGCCGGCCTGGATGAAGATGCCTTCAATCTTTCATTGCCTTTTTGGCATTGCAAGGAATATCAAAAAGGCGACTACTACAACGAATACAAATCTGTATGTAAATATTTGGGATTTATCACTACCGGCATTTTCAGGTCTTTTAACTCTATTTCACCTTATCAACTCGGTGTGGGCACTGGAAAAATAGCCGTGAAGTATTGTGCTAAACCTGTATCCGCTGTGACAGACGCTATGCCACAAAATGCACCAGATGATTTTTTGCGAAAGGCCATGCAAAATACGTTGAACAATGGTGATGTGTTTTATAAATTTTATGTACAGCCCAAAACATCCGACAATATGAGTGTAGAAGACTACACCGTAGAGTGGGATGAACAACAGGCCCCATTTTATGAAGTGGCTACGATACGCATCCCTAGGCAATATTTCCAAACAGCGGAACTGGATAGCCTGGGAGAAAATTTGTCGTTTAACCCCTGGCATACTTTACCCGAACACAGACCTTTAGGTTGTTTGAACCGGGTTCGCAAAATTGTATACGAAAGAATAAGCCGTGTGCGACGGGAAATGAATAAAGTACCTGTTCAGGAGCCATAATAACCTGGTAACACAATCTAAGAATCGTGTAGTTTTGCCCCATGTCTCAGTCACCTCCCACCCCATACAGCATCCGCCGTTTCTTACCGGAAGACCTGAAGCATTACAAAACTATTCGCCTCGAAGCCCTGCAACTGGAGCCAGGCATGTTCGGCAGCAATTACGCCCGCGAAGCTTCCTTTACAGATCAACAGTGGCTGCAACGTATTAATGGCCACAATAGTGACTGTTTTGGATTATTCTGCGGCGATGAATTGATCGGCGTCACCGGGATCGTGATAGACAAGGATGATCCCTCCCTGGCCCTCATGACGCAGTCTTATATTCGGAAGGAACATCGCGGTAAAGGGTTGTCCAGGCTGTTATATGAAACCCGGTTGGCCTGGGCGGCGGAAAGACCGCAGATAAAGCGCCTTCGTATCGGCCACCGGGAAAGCAATTATATCTCGAAGGCGGCTAATCAACATTATGGCTTCAAATATGTGATGCGGGAACCTTCCGACTGGCCCGATGGCGGGCGCGAAGATACTTTGTATTATGAACTGGTGCTGTAGTAAGCTTCCCGTTTTATTGTTTCAAAACCTGACGTTGCAGGGCCAACGTGTGAGAATAAATCTCTTCTATCGGTACCGCATGCCGTTCGTCTTTTTCAATATCCTTACCCTCCGCGGACCAAAGTGGCGGCATGATGTAAAATGCACTGTTTCCGGATAAAGTATCTGCCTGTTGATGCCAGTTTTTCCACCGCAGACCCTTATAAAATTGTTTCAGGTCACCCGAAAAGCAAAACTCCAGGAATTCTCCGTAGCCATTGCCCGTTGACTCCCATTGTAGATCGTCCGGGGCAAGATAAAAGACCTTCCCCTTATCTTTGGTGTCCAGCCCTCCCCAATTCAGCGCAAAAAAACCGCCCAACACATCATCCGCCACCAGGTAAAAACCGGCCTCATGCCCATATCCGGAGACCGACTTTCCTTTGTTCCACTCCGGCAGACTGCGGGGCAGGCGGGGACTGCCCGATCCTATTATTCGTATCCAACCGCCATCGATCATGATCCCTCCAGTCATATATTCGACGGCCCCCAAAGTCGTCTGAACAGCCAGTTGCGACTGATACACCGCCTGATTGGCCCGGGCACTGTCTCTTGGAAGGATCTCGACCTTATTCGTCGCCTTCGGCAGCAATTCGCGGACAACTTCCCATCCGGTATCCGATGTGTCTGTCAATTCCTTTAAGGTTTTTATCTGGGACCTGCCATAAAGCCCGATCATAAGCCATGCGAAGAGGAATGTTGTGCGTTTCATATACTTAAATATAAGCAAAAAAGGCAGCGCCTCACTCATCCGAGCTAGCGCCGCCTCTCTAAAACCCAAAAATTCAACGTCGGCAAAGCCCGCCTACGGCGTCTCCGTCACCGGTAACGGAAACTCCGTCCACACCTGGTCCCCCGGCCTGTCGATCGGCAACTCACTTAATAAATTATACCGCCGCAGGTCCACCCACCGGTGCCCTTCGCAATACAGCGAATACCGCCGCTCATATAGCATCTCCGTCAGCAACGCAGCCTGTGTCATCGCTCCGCTATAAGCTGCCAGCCCATGCGCCGTACGGATCACATTCAACGCCGTCACTCCATCACTAAGATCGTTATTCTGGATATTCGCCTCGGCATAGATCAGGATCAGCTCCTCATTCCGGATAATGGGAATAGGAGCCGTACTGGAAGTATAGACCCATATATCCCGGTTGCTGCTGAGCCCGTCAAGCGAGGCCACGGCAGTCCGTAATGTCGCCTTACCGATGCGATCATCCCCTGAATCGATGTCCGTCGCAAAAGAAGGATGCGCCACCCGTATCTCACCGGTCTGGTTTTGCGGGATAAAAAAGGTATTCAGCTGATCCCCGCTGCCGGTGCCGAAAACGTCGAAGGCGCCTAAAGACAAATCCTGCCCAAGGCCAAAGAACGACGCCTGCAGATCCGTCAGCGCCCCCGTCCAGTCCTGCCTGTACACCGCCACCCTCGCCGCCAACGCCCGGTTGACCTGCAACAGGCCCGCGGCAGTCGAAAAGCTGCCAAAACCCGCCAGCGTATAATCGATGGTCGCATTATTGAAATTCGTCGCACCGGAATCCAATAGCGCAGCAATGGCCGTCAACGCATCGGCAGGCCCTACAAAAGGCCCCAGGTTGTTGGGGTCCGAGACATCGATCCTGATCCCGTTGCTGTCGGTCTGGTTCAGACAGAGCAACAGTTGGTAGGCCTTGATCGTCTGCGCAAACGCCACGTAGCCGCTCACTTCGGATGCCGATATCGAAGAGGTGCTGGCCGCCGCCTGCTCCAGTATATTGCAATTCTTCACCACCTGGTACCGGCTCGCCCAGGTATTGGTGATATAAAAATTACTGCCGCTCAACGTAGCTCCACTGGCGCCTAACAGATCGGTGACATATCTCGGCTCCGAGTTGGAGAAATGATACATCTCCCTTCCGATAATGCCGACATCATCCAGGTACAATGCCAGGTTATTACGCAAACCCGACTCGGTGCCGCTGACAAGATTATTCAACTCGGCCTCCGTGGCATTGGTGGTAAAAGCCTGTACCGTGGGCTCGTTCAGATCGCCAAAGTCCTTTTTGCAGGCGCACAGCGACAAGACCCAGCCCAGCAGCAACAGCCTGTATATCGTGGTATTCTTGTTCATATTATTTGTTTGGAAAGTTTGAGTGATGAGGGTTTAGAAGTCGACAGAAAGATGAAAGGCAGCTCTCTTACTCGCCGGGTAAGGATCTACATCCACGCCCGTGGAAAAGCCCGTCCCGAAATTGGATACTTCCGGATCATAAGATGGATATTTCGTGAACGTCAGGTAGTTGTTCAACGATATTCCGACCCGCAATCCTTTCACCGCAGCCACCGGCGGATGCGTAAAAGAATAATAAAGGCTGATCTCCCGCAACCTCACGTACCCCGAATTCTGCACGAACTCATGCGCATCGACCCCCACCTGCATCACCCGGTACAACCCATTCGGAACGCCTAACTTATTGGTGACTTTATCATAATCCGCGCTGGTCCCTCCGAAATCGTTCTCTAACGTCGTTAGGTCCACATTTTGCCCCCCCTTCTTCCAGTGCAGCAGGAATCGCAGGCTCAGGTTATTGAAGAGCGTGATCTCGTTATAGGTGCTCATCTGGAAGGTCGGCTCGGCATCCCCTAGCTTGCTGACTCCTCCCGTACCATCGAGGCCCACGATCTGTGTGGCGGATTGCCCCTGCTGGATCTGGAACGATCCCAGCACATAACCGAACGACCCCTGCGGCACTGCGGGGATCGTCAGCTTAGTCACCAGCGACCGGTTCAACCAGAAGTTCACCGATGTGTTCCAGGTGATACTCTTTGTCTGTACGGGCCTCGCATTCAGGCCCAGCTCCACGCCTCTGTTGCGCAGGTTGCCTGCATTCACCCATTCGCTGGCATAGCCCGATGAGGCAGGCAGACTGGACTGCATCAGGAAGTTATCGATGATCTTGTTATAATAGGTCAGCTCGAACCCCAACCTGCCTTTCAACATGCTGAAGTCGGCCCCTGCCTCGAATTCTTCCTGGCGCTCCGGTTCGATGTTCGGCTGCCCTTCCTGCGAATTGACGAGGACACCGGGGTTGCCGGCAATATTGGAAATAGACAAAGCAGTGAATTTACTTCCGTAGGCCGGTACGTTATTGGCCTGACCATATGCCGCCCGCAATTTGACATTGTCGATCCAGTCAGCCTGTAGCAGCCCCATCTTCGTCAGGTTCCATGACAGCCCGGCCTTGGGATAGAAATAGTAATGCCCGACATTTCCGTTGTTGGAAGATTCATCCAACCTGCCCCCTGCGGTCAACAACAGTACATCGTTGATGTTCACCTCCTCCTGCAGAAAAATACCGTTGTTCTGGTATTTGGTCCTCAATTGAGTGGCATTCAGGGCGCCTGCCTGGTTGACATTGGATTGCCCCGCGATGACCTGCGTAGCCACATCCAATAAATTATTGTAATTCCCTGTCTCCTGCGTTAGCCCGGCGGAAGTGGTGAAGGACAGCCGGTCGGAAGGGGTCAGCGTATTCACTACCGATGCGATATAATTGGTGTTGAGATTCCTGGTCATCCCTTCGATGGAAGTCCCTTTATTGATGGCCTGCCATTGCAATGTGGCAGGAAATAATACCTGCGTCTCCAGGTTGTAAAAGTCAAAACCGCCCAACCCGACTAACTTTGTTTGGCTGATACGGCTCTTCTGTAAGATCGCCTCTAATTTGACGCCGGTGATGAAACGGTTGACGCCCTCATTGTTCCGCATCAACGCGATCGTCTGTAAAGGATTGGCTGCTGCAAATGGATTATCCGGGTAATTGCCTTGGGCATCGGGATGCAGCTGCGCAAAATCGGGTGTAGAGGAAAGGGCAATGCCCGTGGTCACCCCCACATTGTCGTTACCCTGGAATCCCCTGTCGGCGGAAGAGTTGATATAATTCGTGCTGACGCCTAATTTGATATTATCCCCGACCTTTTGGTCGACGTTCAGCCGAAAGCTGGTGTTATTGTACCCGGTATTTTTTTCGATGCCCCCCTCGTCCTTTGTCGACACGGAAAAATAGACACCGGTCTTATCTGTGCCGCCGCTGACGCTCAGCACGCTGTTGCGGGCAAAGCCGGTATTGCCATAGATCTCCTTTTCGTAGTCGTAAATATGCCCTGCGGATTGAGCGGCCGTGAATTCCTGCCCCAGCAAGACACTCTCGGCGCTATCGCTGGACAAGCTGGCGGCAGTAGCCGCGGTGAATTGGCGTACGCCCAGTAGCTTGCGTACCTTGATGACGCCCAGGTCCTGCGAGAAAGTAACTTTCGTCCTTCCTTGCCTGCCCTTTTTGGTTGTAATGATGATAACCCCTGCTGCCGCCCTCGATCCATAGACAGCTGCGGCAGACGCGCCTTTTAAGATCTCGATGTTCTCGATGTCCTCCGGCCGGATATCGGCGATCCGGCTCGAAGGGTTGTCCTGGGTGGACGTGGGGGCGCCACCCGACTGTGCCAGTGTCACCGCATTCAACCCTGCGGAAGTGGCCGTATTGTCGACAAATACCCCATCCACGACATACAAGGGTTGCGTATTGCCATAGACTGACGTCACACCTCGCAGCTTGACGGAGATACCGCCGCCCGGTGAACCCGAGTTGGCATTGATCAACGCACCCGGGATCTTCCCTTCCAGGGCTGCATCGAATGTCCCCGCGGGCGCGCCTTCATTCAGCTCTTTCGCAGAGATGGTAGCTACGGCATTGGCAAGATTCCTTCTCTTCACGGTCGTGGCCAGACCCGTCACCACCACTTCATCCAGGTGGGCGACATCTTCTTCCAGCCGTATCTTAGCCTCGGTGCCTAACTCATCCGCGCGCAGCGTCCTGGCTACGAATCCCGCAGAAGTAATGATCACCAAAGTGTTGGGTGAAACGGCCAGTTTGAAATTACCTTCCGCATCGGTCGTCGTACCGCGGGAAGTTCCTTTGATCACGATGGAGGCGCCGCCCACCGGGTTACCGCCGGCGTCCGTGATCCTGCCGGAAATCGTTTGGTTTTGTGAAAAGGTGGGTTCTGGCAGGAAGGCAAGGCAAGCCAATCCCACCAACAAAAAAAGTAATTTTTTCATCGTTAATTTTGGTTTAGGCAATAAAAAAAATCGCTAGCAGTCTTCTCTTATCTTATCGGTTGAGCGGTTGAATAAATATGGCTTCCATACCCTCGCTCCGCCACTTGCCGGGCCCGGGGCGGGTAGGTACTGAGATCCGTCGGGGTCGTCGCACCCAGTCCATCCACATAGCGGTTGAACAGGCAGAAGGCAGCGGCGATCAGCACGGTATCATGAATATCCTTGTCGGTGGCGCCTGCCTCGCGGGCCGCGGCTATATCTTCCGGTTGCACGGCCTTACCGCTTTGCTGCACTTTGCTGGCAATCGTCAGCAAAGCCTTCAACTTGTCGGAAATGTCCGCATGCCGGTAATCCTTCCTCACCTGGTCGACCAGCTCCCTGTCCCCGTCAAGATAGAGACAGGCAAGCTCCCCATGGGAGTTATGACAATAAAAGCAGTCATTCAGGTAAGATACCCGGGTAGCGATCAGCTCCCTTTCCCCTCGGGTCAAACCCTCGTTGTCCCGTAGGAGAACTTCCGCCAATGCAGCCAGCGGTTCCGCCGTTTCGGGTCGAAAGGCCATCAATCCCCGGATGCCGGGAAAATCATTGTTTACTTCAATGTGTGGCATAGTTTAATGTATTGGTTGTTTGTATAGATTACTTGTGTAGATCATAATCGAGATACCCTTCCGCTGCGCGCCGTGGGGCGCGGTCTACATAGAACTGCCTGTCCTGTGGCGCCCAGGTGGCCAGGCCATCCACATAACGGTTGTACATGCAAAATGCCGCGGCGATCAACACGGTGTCATGGATCTCCCGGTCGGTAGCGCCCAGCGCCCGCGCCTTTTCGATCTGACTGGCGGTGACGGACCGTCCACTCTTCTGAACGCTGCCGGCAATACTCAACAAGGCCTTCATCTTGTCTGACAGGACGGTCGCGGCCGGATTGGCCTTGATCGCATCGATATATGACATGTCGCATTCCATGTAATGTTGCGCCAGGCTGCCATGCACATTCTGGCAAAAGAAACAGTCGTTCAGATAAGAAACATACGTGCCGATCAATTCCCTGTCACCGCGGGACAACGTGTTGTTATCATCCCGTAAAAGAGCCTCCGCCAGCTCGTTCAATGGTTTTGACGTCTCCGGACAATAGGCCATAGGTCCCCTGATACCCGGCAGATCGTTTCCCAAATCAATGTGTGCCATAATAATTATCCGTTTTTTGGCTGGGTATTCCCCCTGGCCACCCAGGTCACAACCCAGCCGATTAAAAAAATAAAGGAAAAAATAAACAACGTATTACTATAACCGCCCAGCAGGCTGACCAGCGCGCCGACAAAGAAGACCGCAATGGCCGTGAACAACCTGCCCACGTTAAAACAAAACCCCGTAGCTGCCGCGGAAATCGCCGTCGGAAACAATTCCGGGATATAGGCCGACAACGCGCCCTGGCTGATACCGAAAAAGACCGCCAGCACAGCGATCTCCGCATACGTCACCCCTGAAAAAGAAGGAGTAAGCTTGAATAGCAGGACAGCCATACAAAAGCAGATGGAAAAACACAGCAGCATGGTCCTGCGCAGCCCGATCGCATGCGCTACCCAGCCCGAGATAAAGCCCCCCGTCAGCCCGCCGGCGCCCATCATCATCATGCTGATCCCTCCCTGGTGCCGCGCATCCGAAGATCCGGGCAGGCTCTGCACCCAGGTAGGCAGCCAGGAAAAAATGGCCCACATCCCGATCAGCATGGTCCCGAAGATCAGGCTGCCGGTCCACAAATTTTTGCGATAGTCGGCGGCCAGAAATCCGTGCCGTGTCTTTTCAGCGGTCTTCCATTTACCCGATTCTTTTAAAAAGAATAAGGCGGCAACTGAAGCTAACAGCGGAATAATACCCGTGAGAAAAGCCTGGCGCCACGCCGGTAATAAATAGTTGATGAGCCCTGCGGAAAAAATACCTACCGGGATGGAAATGGATAGTATCCCGAGGGCGACCGCCCGGCGCTTCCCCGTCCATGCTTCCGATATGATGATCGTGGTAGTGACCAATACACCGCCGACGCCAAAGCCGGACAGCAGGCGACAAACAACGACCATTTCCCAGGACGGGGATATCGATGTGAGGACGGTGAACAAACCATAACACAGCGTCGACAACATCACCGACCGTGCCCTTCCGATCCGGTCACAGACCAATCCCCAGACCACTCCGCCAAACATCCAGCCAAAGATGAAGACGGAATTGATGGAGGCGCTGACGGCATTCAATTTCGCATCCGTCACGGGGCCTAACAGGTCTTTGACGGCCACGGGAAGATAGACCGACATCAGCGTCGAGACGACGCCGCCGAACATACTGCTCACAAAGCAGATCGTGAACAGCGCTGCATAAGCACCACGTCCCGTCGACGAGGCAGCATTCTGTTCGGGCATATACGCAGCAGTAGTTGAATTGGCCATAAATAATAGCAGGTTGTTGGGTTATTTCTTTTTCAAATGATCATAGCCATTCGGCAGCCGGTTGTAGCCATGGTTCTTCAGCCGTTCTCCCAGACCCTGGTAGAACGTGGGGTCGGAGGGCGTTACTGTTGCCAGGCCGTCGACATACCGGTTGTACAGGCAGAACAAGGCGGCGATCAGTACCGTATCATGGATCTCCGCGTCGGTGGCGCCCTCCGCCTTTGCCGCATCAATCGCCGCCGGAGTAACTTTCTTTCCGCCGGCCTGTACCAGCGCAGCGATCTCCAGCAAAGCTTTCATCTTGTCACTCACCGGGGCAGTGCCGATATCCAGTTTGACCGCTTCCGATGTTTCGGTTTCATGTAATAAGACATTCGCTGCGGCCGTGTGTGCAGCCGTACAGAACCGGCATTGGTTGCGGGACGAGACGACAGTGGCGATGAGTTCACGCTCGCCTTCGGTCAGGGAAGATGGTCCGCGCAACAAAACTTGTGTCAGTTCCCGGATAGGCTTGGCGCTATCCTGGCGATATTCGAGCAACCCGGTAATGCCCGGCAGGTGCTCTTCCAGTGGAATGTAAGGCATTCGATCTCCATTGAAAAGGGTGATAAATCTTTGTTTCAGGCGCGAAACGCTGCAGACGCAGGCGGTCGTTCGGCTGAGGTGCCGGGAGGAGAAAGCAACCTGGTGGAGAAAAGGCCGGTCCTGTCAATCAGGATAAAGGATAGGTCCCCTACCCGAAAGCGAGGCGTGGCCGTATAAGGATCCACAACAAAAAATTTAGTCGCGCCGGGATGTCCCTGCCCCTGCCGGGAGCGCTGAACATCATTGATCAACCTGAAATAGTCCTCCCCGGAGAGACGCAGGTTCAGGGCCATTCGGTTGGGAATGCACAGGAGCTCGATAGAATCGTTGTAAATCCGGCGTTTGACATATTGATAGGGGATGCCATTGATTTCTATCTGGCCGTCCACTCTTTCGAAAACAGCCGAATTATTATAATAGGCGAGTTGCGTGGCGGGCAGCTTAATGGATAACAGCTGCGTTTCATCGTAATGCCGGAGATCCAGCTGCGACTGCAATTGCAGGTTGGACCTGTCTTGCATAAAATCATTCAGGACCCGGTAACCGAACCAGTTGAATAGAAGAATTCCCAATAGCAGTATGGCAGCAGCAGTCTTCAATCCCTAACAAATTAGGCATTTTTGTTATAAAATCAGCTGCAATAAATAAAAATTTTGGCCGCCAACCCTCCAATCAGGGCATTCGACTGAAAACAGATACCGGTATAGTGCCATCCGGGCGGGCCGGAACCCGCCAGGTCAATGTATCTCCTTCAAGTGTGAAGCCGCTGACGCGGGTCGTCTCATCCCAGTTCGGATAAGATGCACGCTCTGTATGAAAAGTGATAGTGCCTTTGGCGAAGTCAACGGTATAGGTTCCAAAATGACAGCTGGCGCTGAGAACGGCATCTTTGTATTCTTCCGGAGTGCCTTTCGCGCGATCCCCCGAGGCGAATTTTAGGCGATCCGACCGGAATATTTCTACCACGTAATGACCGTCGGCAGTAAAAATGGCGATACCGCGGGGGGCTGTTCCATAATCGGCCACCCGGCTTCCGTCAGGCAGGATCTTGTCGGCGGCAGTAAGGCGCCAGGAGCCGACCAGCAATTTCGATTGAGAAAAGACCGGCATTGTCAAGAGCACTAGTGCAAGAAAGCAAAAGCTTATTTTTAAAAGGGAAGATTGTTTTTTCATGCAACAAATCTTCCGCTTATTATTTAGGTAAAAAACAAGATTCAACAAAAAGGCTTTTTATCTCAACATACGCCGGCACTCGTCATAAAGGAGCAACCGCACCCCCTTCAGAAGTCCTATTTGGAGAAATTGTCGACTTCGATAATAGCATCGGCAAAGGCCTTAGGCGCTTCCTGTGGCAGATTGTGGCCTACACCGCCCGTAATGATGTGGTTGGCATATTTGCTCGAGAACTTATTACGATAGGCTGAGGGGTCCGGCGCATGTGCCGCCCCATTGGCATCCCCTTCAAGGGTGACCGTGGGCACGGTGATGGTCGAAATGGCGGCAATCCGCTTTTCCAGGTCGTCATATTTTGCCTCACCTTCTGCAAGACCGATCCGCCAGCGATAGTTATGAATGACAATGGCAACATGGTCAGGGTTTTCAAATGACGCTGCAGAACGGTCATAGGTGGTATCGTCGAAGTTCCACTTCGGCGATGCAGTCTGCCAAATCAGCTTATTGAAATCGTGCCGGTATTCGTCGTAACCGGCTCGGCCGATTTCCGTGGCGAAATAGAATTGGTACCACCATTGGAGCTC
>PMUF01000477.1 GCA_003167015.1 Chitinophagaceae bacterium
GACAGGCAATCCTCGACCCCATAACCCCACTTCCCAATACGGCCACTTTTTTGATGATGCGGTTCATGGTAATGAAATTAGTTAGTTAAACAACTATTTGCAGCTAAGGTAGGTAAAAAATCATTACGCCACGCATAGGTCTCCCCCGTGGCCGTTATGACTCCATAAAAGTAGGTAGATTAAAGGACCTTGCTCAACCTGTCGATCTCGTAATGGTCGGCCTTGCTCACATATTCACGACGTTCCTTGATCTGCTGTTCCATGAGCAGACGGGGGTAATTGTCGCCGGTAATATAGCTGACGGTAAGATAGACGCCCTTTTCGATGATCAGCTTGTTGCCGCAGATATCCGTCATGTAAGTCTTGTCCTGTTCCTTAAGGGTAGCCGGACACTCATATTTGCTCCTGATAGAGTCAAAAAGAATGTTGTTGGTCTTTTCAGTAAAGGAAAGAAAGCTTAACTGTGAGTAGTAAAAGAAGGAATTGATAAAATGGAATTGTATCAGCACCTTTTGGTGGAGCAGCTTCGTGCGGTAGAACAGTATTTTATGTTCCTGTATATCGTTGATATTCTTGACCTGGAAGGAAGGCATCCCTATATTCCATATCACTCTGCGCGGCGATGCGCCGAACTGGATGTCCTGGGGAGCGATCAACGTTTTGGTCAGGTAGGCCTCGGTGTGTTCCTGAGACAACATGTTGTGCGCGAAATCCAGATAATATTGATTGATGAAACTCCGGTAGAAGCTCTCCCTTTCCTGGTAGAACGAACTGTAGCGGTTATACGGCAGGATGCGATACTGATAGGTCTGTCTCATAGCTGCTTTGATAGATATTAGATTTTACTAGGATATTTTCGAAATAGAAACGACGAATCTAAGCCCCGGAGTATTTCTGTTGCCACTGTTTTTTTGAGTTTGCATCCTCAAAAGGACTGGCACTGGATCATTTTCTACAAATTTCGGGATTCAGCATTACTGTAACGTTAATATACGTCGCTAAGTATGATCTTTTAAACTTTTAAGGAATAGCACCTATGGTCTTGTCGAAAAAGAACGACAATAGATTATTTTTCTATAATAGATTGTACTAAAATGACATTCTGCAACCTGCCGGCGCAGATGCCGAGGAGACGGAGACTGTCCCCGGGTTGGAGGGTGGCATACCGCTGGTTGAACTGACCGTCCAGCTGGCAATCCACGGCTGCTTCCCCTGTTGGCGAAGTTCCCAGTGTGACGGAATAGCTGCCGGTTTCGTCTTTTCGGATCTTCTGGACCCGCCCGGTCACCGCCAGGACCTTGTAAAGGTATAGGCTATCGGAAAGCGCTTCATCATGATCGAATGCCACCGCAAGCTCACCCGCTGTCATGGCAAAATCCATTTTAGCAAAGACATGGCCCGATGAACGGGATTGGAAGAAGATACCGTAGACGCCCAGGGTCGCTATCAGACAAAAAAGGAGGATAATTCCGTATCGTATGGGTCTCTCCATGCAGTTGAGACCCTATATACGAAAAATAGGTATCGCAGGATTTCTTCAGTCTCCGTTATCCACAACGTGCAGCTTCAAATGACCGCAACGTGCAGGCGGCTTCGCTACCCGCAGCGTCAACTGACGCCGGAGCCGGGCTGGATCTTTTCCCCCGGCTGGACAAAATACAGCTTGCCGGATGGGTCCTCCGCCATCAGGATCATCCCATTGCTTTCAATGCCCCGCATTTTCCGGGGACTCAGGTTCGCCACGACCACCACCTGGCGGCCGACGATTTCCTCCGGCTTGAAATGCAGCGCAATTCCCGAGACGATCGTTCGCTGTTCACTGCCGAGATCGATGCCGAGCTTTAATAATTTATCGGCCTTCTCCACTTTTTCCGCGGTGACTATAGTGCCTACCCGCAGATCCAGTTTAGCAAAGTCATCATAGCCAATAGCCGGCTTGACTGCGGCCTCTTTACCCGCCGCAGCCTCCGGCGAAGGCGGGTTACCCGCTAAAGCCCCCGCCGTCCCCACCGCCCCCGCCGGTTCCCCCACTGCATCCGCTATCCTCGCCTCAGACGCTGCCTGCAACTTCCCGATCTGCTCCTTTACCTCCGCATCTTCTATCTTTCGGAACAGCAGCTCCGGCGCCCGCAGACTATACCCTACGCTCAATAGCTTTAGCTTTCCGGCATTTTCCCAATCCAGCATCTTTTCCACGACTTTCATCAGGTGCAGCATCTTCCGGGCGGTAAAAGGCAGGAAAGGATTGATCAGGATGGCCAGGTTCGCCGTCACCTGCAGACAAAGATGCAGACAGTTGTCGATCAGCTGTTGATTCTCAGGGGTCTCTTCCAGCGTGCGGACCACGATCCACGGTTCTTTCTTCTGCATGTACTTGTTGGCGAGGTCCGATAACATGATCACTTCGAACTGCGCATCGCGAAAGCGGTATTCTTCGAGTAGCTTCTCCACCTTTGCAGGGGTCGCCTCGATAGCGGCAATGATCTCCCGGTCTGCATCATCGAATCGGTCCGGATGAAGAGGTGGCACTTTCCCATTGCATAATTTATGCATCAACACAAAGGTCCGGTTGACGAAATTCCCGAATTTACTGACCAGCTCACTGTTATTGGCATCCTGGAACCCCTTCCAGGTGAACTCACTGTCCTTTGTCTCGGGAGAGATGGTCGTCAGGTAATACCTCAGGCTGTCCGCCAGCTGCGGACCACCATTATCTTTTTTGATGAAGTCATTGATATAGTCCTCCATCTCCAGCTTCCAGTTCCTGCTGGTGCTCATTTTATCCCCTTCCAGGTTCATGAACTCGTTGGCCGGCACGTTATCCGGTAAGATATTCCCATGCAATTTCAGCATGATCGGGAAGATGATGCAATGGAAGACGATATTGTCCTTGCCGATAAAATGCACCAGCTTCGTATCCTTGTCATACCAATAAGGCCGCCAGTCCTTGCCGGTATTCAGCCCCCATTGACGGGTCGCGCTGATATAACCGATCGGCGCATCGAACCAGACGTACAATACCTTTCCCTCCGCATCGGGCAGCGGCACCTTGACACCCCAGTCTAAGTCCCTGGTGACGGCCCTGGGTTGTAACCCGCCATCGATCCAGCTCTTGCACTGTCCTATCACAGTTGCGCGCCAGTCATCCTTATGTTCCTTCAGGATCCATTCCCGCAGGAAATCTTCGTGTTTATCCAGGGGCAGATACCAGTGACGCGTGCTCCGCTTTACCGGCGGCTTACCGCTCAGCGTGCTATGCGGATGCAGCAGCATTTCAGGACTTAATGACGTGCCGCAGTTCTCGCATTGATCTCCATAAGCGCGCGTATTCCCGCAGACAGGACAGGTACCTACGATATACCGGTCCGCCAGGAAGGTCTTCGCCTCCTCGTCATAATATTGTTCGCTCTCTTTTACCTCCAGGTCCCCCCTGCTATTCAGATAAGTGAAAAATTCCTGCGCTGTCTCATGATGGAGAGGCTCGCTGGTGCGGTGATAGATGTCAAAGGAGATACCCAGATCGGCAAAATTCTGGCGGATCAGCTCGTGGTATTTGTCAATAATGGCTCGGGGGGTCGTACCTTCTTTCATCGCCTGGATAGGGATGGCTGTTCCATGCTCATCGCTCCCGCAGATGAACGCCACATCACGCTTTTGCGCCCGCAGGTACCGTACATAAATATCTGCCGGCAGGTAAGCTCCGGCCAGATGACCAATATGCTTCAGCCCATTGGCATACGGCAACGCTGCAGTGATCAGATATCTTTTTGGTGAATTCGTCATAATGTATGTGCGGGATATGCGCTTTAGCAAAATTAGCACATATCCCGCAAAGCGCTAATGTCTGTGAACTTCGCCCTTGCCACCGGCAAGGCCTCGTTCGCAACCTTCGCCCAAAGGCTCGGTTGCGGCCGCCGGACCTTCGGTCCGCTGGGTGCAAAATTACACCCTTTGGCTCATTATCCCAACGGCTTATCCCAACCTCATTATCCCGGAACCATCACCTCCATCGATGTCGTATTCGGCGGAGCGCCCTTACTCCTGCAACGCGAACTCTACCGAGGCATTTTTCTTGTAATCGGTGGATAGGAACAGTTCATACGTCTTTCCATGAACGGTCACTTCCATCAGCGCCGTATTCGGCGGCAGCGTACCCAGGTTTTCGGCGAACAGCACCAGCCTGTTGACGGGAAGATTCTTATCGATGGCCACCAGCAGCACTTTCGGCTGAGCAGTCAGTTTATAATGTTGCAATAATAGTTCGTTGTTCATATATAAGCTCACGGAATCCCCGTCGATCTCACCATTGTCATACAAGACGACTTTGACAGTGTCGGTACCCCGGACAGGAATAGTCGCTATCACCGGCGTCTCCCGCCCTTGTAAAGCCTTTAATTGAGCAGAATCTTTTTTCTTTCGGGGGGGTATGACGATGGGGATAAAGGGAGGCGCCTTCTTCTCCAGCCGGATGGCCAGCGCAGTCGCTTTCTCTCCCTCCGGGGTCGCCGTACTTTCCCACTGACCTTCCAGCGCATCCCTGCGTCCCGGCGTCCGCCGGTAATATAGAACGTGAAAGCCGGACCCTCTGCCGGAATCGCCCATCGCGGCAGCCATCGCACTGTCTTCCCGGATGGTCAGCACCGAATCCTTACCATAAAATCGTCCGCTGATAATAAGATGCCTGATATATTGCCTCTCGGGGAAGTACCAATGCAGCACACCCGCCACCGCTGAATCACCTTCTGTAATCGTCAGGACTATCTTTTGACGGGTGTCCGACCCATTGTCGGTGGCAGTCCCTGTCCACTGTCCGGTCAGATCCTGTGCCCGCAATTCCCCTCCCATCACTGATGACAATAACAATAAGACTGCCAATAAAGAACGCATGTATTAAAAGTAGTAAATTTAAATCTCGGCAATCCGAACCGGATGAAATTTTTTGCTGCCGCAATGTTAATACAAATGTAAAGATGAATCGAAAAAACTTTCTGTCTTCCGTACTGGGCATGGGCGCCATGGGATCAGTAGGATCAGCCTTCGCCAAAAGCGGCGACTCCAGCCAACCCTCACACAGCGCTCCCGCTTCTAAGCTCGACCGTTCCCTCGAACGGTCTCTCCCTCGTTCCATCCTCCTTGTCCCTCCTTATCTTCAGCCAGGTGATACGATCGGCATCACCTGCCCCGCCGGAAATATCACCCTGAAAGAGATTCAGCCCGCTATCCAGCAGATACAGGGCTGGGGCTTCCATATTAAGATCGGCGACACTGTCGGCAAAAAAGACTTCACCTTCGGCGGCACCGATGCCGAAAGACTCGCCGACTTCCAGCAAATGCTGGACGATCCCGCCGTCAATGCCATCCTCTGCGCCCGCGGCGGCTACGGCGCCGTTCATATTGTCGATGGATTGAATTTTTCTTCCTTACTGCAACATCCCAAATGGATCATCGGCTTCAGCGATATTACCGTTCTTCTTTGCCATATTCATACCAATCTGCACATCGCATCCATTCACTCCAAAATGTGCAACAGCTTTCCCGATGACTGGTCAAAGGCCGAACCCGTCCAGGTGGCCTCCATCCTTTCCATTCGCCAGGCGCTCACCGGAGAGAAAATGCAATATACCGCCCCGCCGCAGCAATATAACCGGGCAGGATCGGCCGAAGGTCAGCTGGTCGGCGGCAACCTCAAGACCATCGAAAGCCTCGCGGGCACCGTGTCGGATATCGATACTGCCGGAAAGCTCCTGTTCGTCGAAGATACCGGGGAATATTTGTACAGCATCGATCGCATGTTCTGGCACCTTCAGCGTACCGGCAGGCTCGACCGTTTGGCCGGCCTCATCATCGGCGGATTCAAAGTCAGGCCCGATGATCCCGGGGATGAATTCGGACGCACGGTCTACGATATTGTGACGGACAGGGTGAAGCCCTATAATTACCCCGTCTGCTTTAATTTTCCCGTCGGTCACCAACTGGAAAACTACGCCCTCAAATACGGCGTCCCTCATATTCTCACCGTTCACCCCGACCAGGTTAATCTGGCGGAAAAATAAGCGCCTTATATCTTGCCAAATCTCCCTTTTTTTGACCAGTTTTGGCGGATTATGACACTCCCCCCATCCTTGAATTCCGGCGATACCATCGCCATTGTCTGCCCCGCAGGCTACATGCCCCGTGAAAAGGCACAGACCTGCATCGACACCTTGCAGCAATGGGGCTACGCCGTCAAGACCGGTCCCACGCTCGGCGGGACATCGGAAAACTATTTCTCCGGCAACGATGACGAACGCCTGGCCGATTTGCAGGCAGCCCTGGATGACCCGGACGTCAGGGCGATCCTCTGCGGTCGGGGCGGTTATGGTCTCAGCCGCATCATCGACCGTATCGATTTCTCCCGCTTCCGGCAGTCGCCCAAATGGATCATCGGCTACAGCGATATCACCGTCCTTCACTCCCATATCGAAGCTAACTTCGATATCGCGACGCTGCATGCTCCGATGGCGGCCGCCTTCAATGACGGCGGTGCGGAAGACCAATATATCCTGTCCCTGCGCCAGGCCCTGAGAGGAGGCAAGATGACCTATGCCTGCAAACCCCATCCTTTCAACAGGCTGGGGCAGGCCACTGCACCCCTGACCGGCGGCAATCTGGCCTTGCTTGCCCACTTGGCCGGCAGCTCTTCTTCGGTCAGGACGGAAGGGAAAATACTTTTCCTGGAAGATGTGGGGGAATACCTCTACAATATAGATCGCATGCTCCGCCAGCTCAAACGCAGCGGCAGGCTGGACCGTCTGGCGGGCCTGCTCGTCGGCAGCTTTACGGATCTGAAGGACACCATGCGACCCTTCTGCGCCACAGTGGAGGAGATCGTCCGCGACTGCATAAAGGAATATGACTATCCCGTCGCCTATGGCTTCCCCGTCGGCCATGACAAGGCAAACGTTGCCCTTAAGATAAGCGTCCCTTATGAACTCAGCGTTATCCCCGGTCAGACATTCCTTATCGAAAAAGACGCGTGAGTCGGCTATCTATTGACCCGGGCCCGGCACTACCTCGTAGGCATCCTGTCCGTCCTGGGTGATGGGCTGATAGTAGGTGTTATTATAGACAAGGATGTCCTCGCCGTTGACTTGCTGGTCGACGGCCCCCGTCGGTAATTCCGTGATCACGGCTCCCGGCGGTGCTACCACTACCTGGTAACCCTGGCCGGTACTGATATAGAAGGCCCCGCCAAAATAATAATAGGTGTCGTTGCCTACCATGGTGGTCTCATATCCGTCCGGTAAGGAAGGTACCACGGCGCCTACCGGCGGCGGCACGACCGAATATCCTCCATTGCTGGGCAAATAATAACAGCCGTCGTCATAGTAATAACGCTGGTTATTGAAGTTGAACCAGATCGCATCGGCCGCCAGCGCTGTCAGGAAAAAGCCCAACGGATGCCAGTGCGGCCCCCAATAATAGGGACGATAAGGATGGTAATAGTAAGGATGGACTCCACGATACGCCCCCGTATGGTATACATTGACATTATCGCGGACGTTGATATTGGCACGAACATTCGCGGCCGGTCGCGCATCCACCGGCCGGTTGAAATCGTGATTGCCGACATTCCGGCCTCCACCATTGATAGTGGGCCGCGCCTCCGGAGCTGGCCTCGCTTCCGGAGCCGGCCTCGCCGCGGGACCCGGTCGGGCCTCCTGCCTCGGTGCAGCAGCGGGTCGGGCCGCGGGAGCCGGTCGGCTGCCACCGCCACCGCCGCCATGACTAAATCGTTGCGCCATGCCGCGCTGCGGACCGGCGACGATCGCCAACCCCAGTACGGCTGCAAAAACAACAGAACTATATTTAAAAGATATTTGCATAACGCTGGATTGAAATGGGATAATTAATTTTTTGCGGTTAATGGTACTAGTTTGACCTTCTTGGCTTTAAGCGGAATGGAAAAGTCGAACATCGCATCCGGAAGGGTAGGATTGACCTGCCAGTCGCTGAGCACCGCCTCATATTGAGGATTCATGGATTTGGTGGTATACACGATGACCATCTTCATGGGCAACGTAAAGGCATCGTTGGAGATCCAGAACTGGAAACTCTTGTCTGTTCCCATTCCCGCGATATGATAACACTCCTTGCCATCGATCGTTGTAAGCCCCAGGTAGACCAGTTCTTTCGAATCGGCGAGGATATCGTCCACAAAAGTCGGGTAGAAGAAATCCGCCGCGGGGAACTCGATGCCATACCGCCTGCTCACCGTATCGATCATTTCCACCAGGGATGCCGGCGCTTCGATCTGGCCATATTGATTCCTGTCCAGGGAATAATAGCTCAGCGTCTTTCCATCAAAGTATAAATCCCTGCTGCCCCGATCCCCTTCGGATTTCACCAGCAGCTTGTCCGGGCCATGCAAATACAGGTGCTCCTCATCGGAATGCTTGATCAAACCCAGTTCCTTGCTGGTAACATCGTAATTAGACTTGATCGTTACACTGCACGAACCCAACTCCCCGATCATCGCGCTCATCTTATCGAGGATGGCGACCGCTACCGTGTCGATCCTGCGTACCTTTACAGCCTGTGCCTTCTGCGCCCGAAGCTGCGTGCTGGCAACAAAGCCTAAGAGAAGGAGAAAAAAGAATTTTTTGTTCATGGTTCTTCATTTGAATCGTTAATAATCCGGTTCAATTAAAATCTAAATTACTATTTTTGACCCATTAAAGCCCCCTAAAGCTTAATCCAATGAAAAAATTATCTTTGTATCTTACAGCGCTGTTATTGCTTTTCATCTATTCCTGCAAAAAAAGCAATTCATCTTCCGGCAGTTCCAACTCCAATTCCTGGCTGTCGTCCGTCACCAACTATTCTTCACAGGAAAGCATCGTGGACTCCTTTTCTTACGACAGCTCTCTCCGGCTCGCCAGCTTTGTGCAATTCGCCTTCGATACGTCCGGCGGCAATATTCAGTACGGCAACTGGTCGGCCATCTTTTCACTGCCCGCCGGCAGCTCGGCAGCCCCAACTTCTTATACCAACAACCTCACCGGTACCACGGAATTGCACCAGTTGACCTATGACGCTCAGGGCCGCATTATCGAGGACAGCAGCACGGGTAGCTCCGGCTGGGTGATCTATTTCGGCTATCCCAACGGGAACATCGCGATCAACGCATACTACGACGGAACCGTTGCTAACAGCATCCTGGACACCTTGTTCATGAGCAACGGCAACATCGGCAGTGTGCATGCCTATGGTCCCAACAACGCCGGAACCGCCGACTCGCTGGAAGGAAACATCAAATACGGCTTCAGCGGGACCGCCAATCCGGGCTATCACTCAACATTGACCAACAGCATCGGCCCTCTGATCTATATCCTCCAGATCAGCGGATATGGTGGTTTCTTCGACAACATATCTCAGAAAGCGCTGAATTCGATATCCGGTGTGACCGACGGGTTGCCGGCCGGCGTGACAATACCCTACACCCTTACCACAGATAGTCAGGGCCGGCTCACACAACAGTCGGCCAGTTACGGCGGCAGCTATTCCTCGATCGTCTACCGATATTACTAACAATATTGGGCCCGCCCACGTGTGCGGTCCCGATTTAATCGATAATTAATAACGCAATGAAAACATACTCCGTATCCTTATGCCTTTGCGTAATGGGTCTCTTTCTGGCCTTTTCCTGCAAAAAGAGCAATTCCGGCAGCAGTTCATCTGCTGCATCTTCCTACCTGTCCGCTGTGGTCTCCTACGCACCCCAGCAAAAAATAGTCGATTCCTTTTATTACGACAGCACCCACCTGCTGGATACCTTTACGCAGACCATTTACGACACCACCTCGGGTTACCCCTTGTATAACAGTTATACTATTCAATTTATATACCAGAGTACGAACACCTATCCTTCTTACTACTATCTCTACGATGTCTCCTACGGAAATTATGGCGACTATCACCTGTTGTCTTATGACGGCCAGCAGCGGATCTCCAAAGATACCAGCCTGAGCGGCAGCGGGTATGTGACCTATTATTCCTATCCGAATAATAATGTGGTCATTGACGATTGGTTCGAGGGCACGGCCCAGGACAACCAGATAGACACGCTCTATATGACCAACGGCAATGTCAGCGCGGAAACCATCTATACATCCGATATCCCGGGTCAGCCCGACCAGCAGCAGGCCGATGTCCAATACAAGTATGCTTCGTCGGCCAATCCTGCTTATCATACTACCATATCCGATGCTATCGGCCCCCTCCTCAACAATATCACGCAGACCAATAACGGCGGTTTCGTAGATTTCCTGTCCGAAAATGTTCTCGATCTGGCGGCTGGAACAGAGTCATCTTCGCCCGCCAATTTTTCCATCAGTTATATCCAGACCCTTGATAACAAGGGCAGGCTTTCCGTGCTCACCGGAACCTCAGGCGCGGCTGCCGGTAGTATCGTCTTCAGCTATTATTGAGCCGGGTGTCGCATCCCCGTACAACGATTGTATCGTAAATGAACACCGGCTCCGCAAAAGGCATTTAAAATCGTTGGGTACGAGTGCATTATAATATGGCATACCTTATGCGGCACAATTTACTTCACCGGTAAACTACTGCTGCATCCTTTCCGCTGCTGGCAGGCGATCCATCCCACGCTCTGTCAGCGGAAAACGATATCGTCCTTTCGGTGGATGGCGCCCGCAAATATTTCAACAGCACCGATGTCATCGGCAAAACGCTGTCGATCAATACTGACGGCCAGTTCGAAACATTCACCGTGACGGCCGTAGCCGCCAATACACCCCTCAACTCCAGTATCCGTTTCGACCTGCTGATGCCCATTCAGCGGACAATACACCAGGACTGGAGCCAGTCCTGGACCAACTCTTTTCTCAATACCTTCTTCCTGCTTCGCCCCGGGGCTAATATTCCGGCCGTCGAACGCCAGATGACCTCCATCTTCGAAGAACACATGGCACAGGATCTTGCCACCGTCCGGAAAAAGCATCCGAATGTCTATTATCATTATAAGCTGCAGCCCTTTTTGCAGATGCACCTCGACAAGACCTACAATGCCAACAATGGCATTAACCAATGGAGCGATGTCAGCTACTCTTATATCCTCGGCGGTATCGCCCTTTTTATCCTGCTCATCGCCTCTATCAACTTCATCAACCTGAGCCTGGCCCGATCGTTGCGCCGCGGTAAAGAAATCGGTGTGCGGAAGATCTCCGGCAGCACCCGGGGACAGTTGGTTGTCCAGTTCGTCAGCGAGTCCCTCCTGCTCAACCTTTTTGCCTTTATCCCCGCCTTTATCCTGGTGCAGCTCACGCTGCCTGCTTTCAGCCAGCTCGCGGATAAAGAACTATCCATCACCTACCTGTTCCAATCCTCCACCCTGGTGCTCTTCGCCGCATTACTCATCATCAATACCCTGCTCTCCGGTTTATACCCGGCAATGGTGCTGTCCGGATTCAACCCCGTCCAAACCCTCTACGGGAAATTCCGGCTCACCGGCAATAACTACCTCGGCAAAAGCATGGTGGTCCTGCAGTTCGTCATCGCTGTCTTTCTCATCTGCGGCACCATCGTCATGCAACAGCAATTCCGTTTCATGCTCGAAAAAGATCCCGGTTACCAGGCCGCTGGGGTCGCCTATATACCCCTGCCCGACAACAGCGATGAGATCAGCACCGCTGCCTTCAAAAACAGGCTGGCCGTCTATCCATCCGTCACGGCTACAGGCCTTATCAGTAGTGATTTCATGAACACCAATACCACCCAGATCGCCATTGACGGGCACGATATGTACGATGTCTCTTACTTCCAGATCGATCAGCATGTCCTGCCTTTGTTGAAAATACCGGTCCTTACCGGGCGCAATTTCACCGGCAACACAGGCGATTCGCTGTCCTGCATCGTCAATGAATCCATGGTAAAAGAGGCCGGCTGGAAAGACCCCATCGGTCATCGGATCCAATGGGATAACCATGCCTACACCGTCGTAGGAGTAGTGAAGGATTTTCATACGTCGTCCATGCATGAAAAAATTCACCCGGCCCTCATCATGAATAGCGAACATTTTTCCTATGGCAACCTGCTCGTGAGGATCGATCTGCGGGCTAAAGAGGCTGCCCTGACCGTTTTGCGCAACAACTTTAAGACGATCTATCCCTTTTATCCATGGGACTACGGTTTTATGGATGATATCTTGGCCGATCAGTATCAGAACGACAAACGCTGGACGACGATCGTCACCGCCGCCGCTATAATGGCCATCTTCATCTCCTGCCTTGGCCTCTTCGGTCTGGCCACCCTTTCAATTGAGCAAAGAGTGAAAGAGATCGGCGTTCGCAAAGTGCTGGGGGCAGGGGTTCTCGATATATCCCTGCTGCTGTCACGGGATTTTGTCCGGCTGGTTTTCATCGCTTTCCTCATCGGCGCTCCCCTGGCCTGGTATTTCTCTAACCGTTGGTTGCAGGACTACGCCTACCGGATCTCTCTCTCCTGGAGCCTGTTTCTGGCCGTGGGCGTACTCACCCTGGCCATCGCTCTGCTGACCGTCGGCATCCGCGCAGCCCGGGCCGCCACCGCCAATCCCGGCATCAGCCTCAGATCAGAATAAATGAGAACGGCACCCCGGGCGGGCATCGCCAAGATCGATTAAATCTGCCTTCACATAGATTTAATCTATAACTTCGCGCATGACTTTCGTCCAATTGGAATATATCGTCGCCGTAGACACCTATCGCCATTTTGCCATCGCCGCCGGTCACTGCTTCGTTACCCAGCCTACGCTGAGCATGCAGGTACACAAACTGGAACTGGAGCTGGGAATAAAAATTTTCGATCGCAGCAAACAGCCCGTCATCCCGACCGAGGCAGGACGCGAAATCATCGAACAGGCCCGCAAGATCCTGGGCGAACGACACGTCATCGGCGAGATCGTCCAGGCCAAAAAAGGAGTCCTGACCGGCGAATTGCGCATCGGTATCATCCCCACCCTCGCCCCTTACCTGTTGCCGCTCTTTATACAGGGCTTTTCAACAAAATATCCGCAGATCAAGCTGGTCGTTAATGAATTGACGACGGAATGGGTGACGACTCGCCTTCGTGAAGGCCGGATCGATGTCGGTATCCTGGTCACCCCCTTGCAGGAGAACGGTATCCGCGAACAGGTTCTCTTCTATGAAGAGCTCCTGGTCTATGTATCAAGGAAGAACGCTGCCTATAAAAAGACGTATATGCTCGCCCAGGACATCGACCCGTCCAAATTATGGCTGTTGGAAGAAGGACATTGCTTTCGCTCACAGATCGTCCGGCTGTGCGAATTGAGGAAGGCCAGCAAGGAAGGCAGCCACTTCGACTACGAAGCCGGCAGCCTCGAAACCCTGCGCCGCATGGTCGAGCTCAATGACGGGGTCACCATCCTGCCCGAGCTGGCCGCCATGGACCTCAGCGCCAAACAACGTCAGCTGATCCGCCATTTTAAAAAACCTGCCCCCATGCGCGAGGTCTCTCTCGTCGTCCACCGCGATTTTATCAAGCAAAGGCTCGTACAAGCGTTGAAAGAAGAGATCATCCGTTCCATCCCGGACAAGATCCGCCAGAACAAGAACCTCAACGTGATTCCGATCTAGCGCCCGCCCAAAATTTTTTTGCCCTTTCCCCCTCCACCCGTAGCTTGCAACCCAATATGGCGATTAAAAAAATATTGCTGAACCTGGTAGGTGAAAAAAGATACCTGTCCCTGCTGGCCGGCACATTCCAGCGGCTTTATCCTACCGGCTGGCTCGGTTCGAATTACCAGGACGTCTATTTCCTCAGGAATATCATAGAAAAAGGCGCCTGGTGCGTGGACATCGGCGCCCACCTCG
>PMUF01000357.1 GCA_003167015.1 Chitinophagaceae bacterium
CTGGAGATGCAGTCGAAGATCTTTATTCCGAATTTTACGACCAAATCTTCCGGTACGGGGTTGGGGCTGGCGATGAGCAAGACGATTGTCGAGCAGGTGAAGGGGAAGATATGGTTTGAGACGGTGGAGGGGGAGGGGACGACTTTTTATGTGGAGTTGCCTGTTTTAAGGGCGACATCCCAGGCGACTGCTTAAGCGACGGCCGACGATCCCGGCCGACGATGTTAAATTCCTTTCGATTTTTTTCTTTCTGCCAGATAGGCCTGGAACTTTTCCAGGCTGAAGCTGCTGAGGTTGCGGTCCGGGGTCAGGCCGGCCTTACGGGCGGCGAGTACGCCATAGCGGATGCTATTATATCCTTCTACAGAGTGGGCATCGGGATCGATGGAGATGAGGGCTCCCTGGTCCAGGGCATAGGAGATCCAGCGCCAGTCCATATCGAGGCGGCGGGGATGGGCATTCAGCTCAATGGCGACCTTATTTTTTACACAAGCATCAATGATGGTTTTATGATCGACGGGGTAGCCGGGCCGGCTGAGGAGCAGTCTGCCCGTGAGATGGCCCAATATGGTCGTATAGGGGTTATTGATGGCGTTGAGCAGCCTCAGCATGGCTTTTTCTTCGGTCATCTTCAGGTTGGAGTGGACGGAGGCGATGACGAGGTCGAATGTGGAAAGGATATCCGGGGAGTAGTCGAGGGCACCGTCGGTCAGAATATCGCTTTCGATACTTTTGAAGATAACGAAGGGTGCCAGGTGGCTGTTGAGCTCGTCGATTTCGGCGTGTTGTTCGCGGATGCGGTCTTCTTTGAGACCATTGGCATAGCCGGCGCTCTTGCTATGATCACTGATGACGAGGTATTCGAAGCCTTTTTCGATGCAGGCGGCGGCCATTTCCGCGAGGGTGTTGGAGCCGTCGCTGTATTTACTATGACTGTGAATGATCGCGCGGATATCCGTGGTTTCGATGTCCGGGGTGAGGGAGTGTTGGGCGGCCCGTTCCAGGACAATGCGTTGTTCGCGTCTATGGGCTGGGATAAAGGGCAGGCTGGCGGCGGCGAACAGGGCTTCTTCGGAGGGATGGGGATAGTGGGGGTCCCAGTGGGTGGTTTCGTTGAAAGCTTCGAGGAATTCACCGCTGCAACTGGTTTGGAACAGGGTGGAGACGAAGGTGTCGGGGGTGCTGTGAATGAATTCGAGGATGATGCCTTCGGGGGTCTTGAAGCGGGAGAGGACGCGAGAGCGTCCGATATTAGAAGCGACAGCGTTGTGGTCGGGCAGGTCAGGAATGGTTGCGGCTGCGGCTGCGGCTGATGGATCGGGTTGTATTTCTTCGAAGCCTGCGGCGGTGAGGAAAGATTGAACGGCGGCGGGGGTGATCGTAGTGACACATTGCAGGTGATCGACAATCTCCAGCTGGCGGCTGAAATCGCCGGTGAAGGACAATTTTTCCGTGTTGAACTGTTGTTGCAGCAGCGTATGGATCTGCGAGGCATAGGGTTCGATTTCCGCATACAGATGGCTGCCCTGGTTCTGCAGGAAGAATTCGATAGCTGCCCCGACATTTTGCTGGGTCTTTTCACCAAACCCTTTATACAGGAGTAATCTGTTTTCCTGGCATGCATAGAGCAGTTCGCCGATGGATTCGATTTCCATTTCTTTCCAGATGGTGGCGATCTTTTTAGGTCCGAGGCCCTTGATATTTAGCATCTGAATGACCCCGGGAGGGGTCTGAAAAATATATTGCTGTAAAAGCCTTAATTCCCCTGTTTCGAGGATTTCGGCGATCTTTTTGCCGATGGCGTCCCCGATTCCCCGGATGGAGGTCATCTTCGCCGGAGGCAGTTCAGCGATGGGTGAGGGGAGTTTTTCGAGTGTAAAGGCGGCTACTGAATAAGACTTTGTCTTGAAGGAATTCTCGCCATGGATGTCCATGAGTTTGGAGAGGAGGCTGAATTTTTCCGCGATGTAGTCGTTATCGATTGTCATGGGACCAAGGTACGGAAAGGCGCGGAATCCCAGTAGTGGCAGGGCTTTGTACAAATAAAAAGTCCCGAATTACTTCGGGACTTTGATATGTTCTGCTTTATGAAAGAAATATTACTATTTCTTTTTTGCAGCTTTCTTAGCAGCTTTCTTCTTAGGAGCAGCTTTCTTTTTGGGAGCGGCTTTTTTCTTAGCGGCTTTCTTTGCAGTTGCCATTTTTTTTGAATTTAATTGGTTAGTAAATCAATTACAATCATAAAAATAGAAACTTCTTCGGAAGATCCAAAAAATTTTTTTGAAATATTCCAATTTTTTTTCTAAGCAACAGTTTCAGCCGCGTTGACGATGACGAAAGTTTTATCACCTTTTCCTTTGCGGAACTCAACCAATCCATCACTGAGAGCAAACAAAGTAAAATCTTTTCCTACGCCAACATTTTTTCCGGGATGATATTCCGTACCGCGCTGGCGGACGATGATGCTACCGGCTATAGCGGGTTGACCGCCGTAGATCTTAACTCCCAAACGTTTGCTGTGTGAGTCGCGACCGTTCTTTACACTACCTTCACCTTTTTTGTGAGCCATATATCAGAGTTTGATATTTTAATAATAACGCGAATTAAGCCCAAAGCCGCCGGAGGCGGCTTTTTATTTATGCAATTTCGCTGATGTGGATTTTGGTGTAATGGGTACGATGACCGTGTTTCTTGCGGAAACCTTTCCTTCTTTTCATTTTGAAGGCGATCACCTTATCACCTTGTACATGACCGACGATTTCAGCTTTGATAACAGCTTTGACGTCCTTTCCTACGGAAAGCGAATCGCCATGCGAAAGGAGGACTTCGCCGAACTCAATTTTATCGCCGGCGTTGCCTGCGAGCCTGGGAACATACAAGGTCTGGTCTTTCTGGACCTTAAATTGCTGACCGGCTATTTTCACTACTGCTAACATAAAAAATGATATTAGGGCTGCAAAGGTAAGGGGAATTCAGGAAAAAAAGAAGAGAAGAGGCAAAAAAATGGACTTTCGGCGCAAAAATAAGGTGATTTTCCGGGTTGCAGCGTGGGCGGGCCATCCGGGGAGGCCGGCGCGTGTTAAAGGGGGAGTTTTGAGGTTCGGGTAGGGGGAATTCGGGAACATTGTCTATTGAGCATTTTGCCGTAGGTTTATTCGCCGGATCAATGTCTTTTTAATGGAGCTCATGAACCTAACAAACCGGGATATGTTCCCCCGGCATTGGGATCTGGTCAACCAGCTTTCTCATTGTCTATTGGGCTTTTTCTTGTAGGTTTGCCCGCATGAATATGAAGATTAAATCCTTTTTGGCCAGACCATTTGCGTCTTATGTCTACAAGGCCGTCCAAAGGGGAATGACTTCGGCGGTGGCGGATCAGGAGGCCATATTGAAAGGGTTGTTGCAGGTAGGGAGTAAAACGGAATTCGGAACCGAACATAAGCTGTCAGAGGTAAAAAATTATCCGGAATTCAGCCAGGCGGTGCCGGTGAGGGACTATGAGCAGTTCTCTCCTTATATCAGCCGCATCAAGGAGGGCAGACATAACGTACTGTGGAAGGGGCAGCCGATCTATCTCGCCAAGACATCCGGCACGACCAGCGGGATCAAATACATTCCCATTACCAAGGACTCTATTTCCAATCACACCAATACGGCGCGGAATGCCTTATTGTATTATATGGCTACTACCGGCAATTCAGCCTTCTCCAACGGGAAGATGATCTTTTTGTCGGGGTCGCCGGAACTGGAAAGGGTAGGCGGGATACCGACGGGGAGGTTAAGCGGGATCGTGAACCATCATATTCCCGGCTATTTGCGCGCCAACCAGTTGCCTTCCTATGAGACGAACTGTATAGAGGACTGGGAGACCAAATTAGACAAGATCGTGGAAGAGACGCTGGGCCAGAATATGACTCTGATCAGTGGTATTCCGCCGTGGGTACAGATGTATTTCGACCGGCTGGTCGAGCGGAAGGGGATGCCCATCAAGGACATTTTCCCGGATTTTTCCGTCCTCGTGCATGGGGGAGTCAATTTCGAACCCTACAAGTCCAGGCTGTTTGAGAGTATCGGAAAGCCCATCGATACGATAGAGACTTTTCCTGCTTCGGAAGGTTTTTTTGCCTTCCAGGACTCGCGCGAGGAAGAAGGGTTATTGCTGAACACCAACAGCGGGATCTTTTACGAGTTCATTCCGGCCGCGGAGATAGGAAAGGAGCGGCCGGTCAGGCTTTCGCTGAAAGAGGTGACTACGGGTGAGAACTATGCGCTGGTGGTCAGTAACAATGCCGGGCTCTGGGGATACAGTATCGGGGACATGGTGAGGTTTGTGTCGGTCAATCCTTACCGTCTGGTAGTGACGGGCAGGACCAAACATTTCATCTCTGCCTTTGGCGAACACGTGATCGGCGAGGAGGTGGAATACAGCCTGATGAAGGCGGCTGCGGAGACAGGGCTTCAAATAACGGAGTTCACGGTTGCCCCGATGATACGGCAGGAGAAGGGCAGGTCTTACCATGAATGGTTCGTGGAGTTCGGGGACAGGCCGGCGGACCTGTCTGCTTTTGCGATCCGTGTCGATAATCATCTGCGTTCCAAAAATATCTATTACGACGACCTGATCTCGGGCAATATCCTGCAACCCCTGCAAATCCGCACTGTCAAAAAGAATGGATTCATCGATTACATGAAGTCGGTCGGTAGATTAGGCGGTCAGAACAAGGTGCCGCGGTTAAGCAACGACCGGAAGCTGGCAACTGAGCTGGAAAAATACGTTGAATAACATGTCAAAAATGTCAAACGAGTCACTCAAAAAGAGGATTGCCATATTCGGCAGCACGGGTTCTGTCGGACGCCAGGCGCTGGAGGTCATCGATGCGAATCCTACTGCTTTCAGCGTCGAAGTGCTGACGGCTCAGAGCAATGATGAACTGCTGATCAAACAGGCGTTGCATTTCAATCCCAATATTGTCGTTATCGGCGACGAGAAGAAATACGGGCATGTAAAGCAGGCCCTGGCCGGGCGGCCCATCAAGGTATTTGCCGGCGAAAAGGCGCTGGATGAGGTAGCCTGCATGGACATATACGATATGATGCTGGCGGCTATCGTCGGCTTTGCCGGTCTTCGCCCCACACTGTGCGCCATCAGGCAGGGGAAGGCCATTGCGCTGGCCAATAAGGAGACGCTGGTCGTTGCGGGAGATATCGTGATGAAATATGCTATGGAGTGCAAGGCGCCGATATTGCCGGTCGATTCGGAGCATTCCGCGATCTTTCAATGTCTGGTCGGCGAGAGGGGGAACCGGATTGAAAAGATCATTCTGACTGCTTCGGGGGGACCTTTTTTGGGTAAAAAGCCGAATTTCCTGGTCAATGTCAAGCGGGACCATGCTCTTCAGCATCCCAACTGGAACATGGGCGCGAAGATCACTATCGATTCCGCGACGTTGATGAATAAGGGGCTGGAAATGATCGAGGCGAAGTGGTTGTTCAACCTGCAGCCCGACCAGGTCCGGGTGGTGATCCACCCGCAGAGCATTATTCACAGCATGATCCAGTTCGAGGATGGCAGCATTAAATCGCAGATGGGCCTGCCGGACATGAAGCTGCCGATCCAATATGCGTTGAGCTTTCCCCGGCGCATCCCCAGCACGTTTCCCCGGTATGATTTCCGCAAGCCTGCGACATTAAGCTTTGAAGAGCCGGATACCAAGACATTTCGCAACCTTAGCCTGGCGACGGATGCCCTTCACAAGGGCGGGAACCTTCCCTGTGTGCTGAATGCGGCGAATGAGATTGCGGTTTTTGCGTTTTTGCGTAACAGGATAGGATTTCTGGACATGACAGACCTGGTGGAGCGTACCATGCAGGAAGTGCCTTTTATCGAGCATCCGACGCTGGAAGAATATTTTGACAGCGATGGGGAGGCCCGTAATTTTGCAGCTTCGCTAATCAAATTGTAGAAATGTGTTAAAACAGGATAAATTTCCATGATTTTTTTTAGCGGCTGCCCGAAAAGGTAATTTTAGCAGATATTTGATAACTATGATACTATTAGCAATCGATTGGTCTTCTGTAGGAATTAAGCTACTGCAATTTATTTTATCGTTTTCTATACTGGTGGTACTGCATGAGCTGGGGCATTTTTTGCCTGCCCGCTGGTTCAAGTGCCGGGTCGAGAAGTTCTATTTGTTCTTCAACCCGTGGTTTTCTCTTTTCAAGAAGAAGATCGGGGAGACGGAATATGGGCTGGGATGGATTCCTTTCGGCGGCTATGTGAAGATCTCGGGGATGATAGATGAGAGCATGGATAAGGAGCAATTACAGGCACCGGCGCAACCCTGGGAATTCCGCAGCAAGCCGGCCTGGCAAAGGCTGATCATCATGCTGGGTGGCGTGACGGTGAACGTGCTGCTGGCATTTACCATCTTTATCATGATCATGTGGGTCTGGGGTGACCGCTATATACCCGTTTCCAACCTTAAATATGGATTGTATGCCGATACGCTGGGCCGTAAAATAGGATTAGAGGACGGGGATAATATCATTGCCGTTGCCGGGAAGCCGGTGAAGAAGGTCAATTCTATAGGGTCGGACATCATCATGAATGAGGCTACCTCACTGACNNACCAAAAACAGGCTGACTGGTTTTTATGGTATCCGTTATCCGATGATCATCGATAGCGTGACACCTGAAGTTAAGGTGCTGGAAGGCAATGTGCAGAAAGGCGATACACTGATCGGCGAGGGTGGGCATCCTATCCAGTATGCCACGGATCTGGGCAGGGATACCTCCCTGAATGACATCTTGCGGGCCAAGTCGGTGAGAATGACCTTTCGCCGCGGGCATGATACGGTGCAGGCAGTGGTGGCCAGACAGGAAAAAACCGGCACGGGTATCCGGTATAAGAGCCCGGAAGATATCCTGGGTTATGTACAGACCAATTATACTTTGCTGCAGGCTGTCCCTGCCGGCATTCATAAGAGCATTGAGACACTCGTCAACTACATCCGCAACCTGAGGCTGCTGTTCACGTCCAAGGAAGTGAAGGTACAGGACAACCTGGGCGGTATCGTCAGTATTGCGAGTGTTTTTCCTTCCGAGTGGGATTGGGAGAGTTTCTGGTCTCTGACGGCTATTTTCAGCATTTTGCTGGCGTTCATGAATGTGTTGCCGATACCCGCTCTGGACGGTGGGCATGCGTTATTTACGCTGGTGGAGATGATCAGTGGGCGTAAGCCGAGCGATAAATTCATTGAATATGCGCAGATGGTGGGGATGGTGCTGTTGTTCAGCCTGATGGTGTATGCGTTGGGGTTGGATATTTTCAGGATGTTCCGATAGGGGGCGGGCGCGGCGGAGATCGGGCTCGTGGCGATCGGTGCGGGTGGCGAGGACGGCCACGCAAAGTTTCCATTTTGCATACTTTTTTTCGTACTTTTGTCGACTGCGCTGGCCGGCGATGCTGCCGGCCTCGCCTGCGGCAAGCCTTT
>PMUF01000515.1 GCA_003167015.1 Chitinophagaceae bacterium
ATCTTTACCTGTGATACGGGCATGTGCAATGTGTGGAGCGCGCGTTATATCCGGGCGAATGGGAAGAGGACGATGCTGGGGTCTTTCGTGCACGGGTCGATGGCTAATGCGATGCCGCATGCCATAGGAGCGGCTTTTGCCTGTCCTGACCGCCAGGTGGTGGCCATGTGCGGGGATGGCGGGATATCGATGTTATTAGGGGATCTTGCTACGATCAAACAATATGGGCTAAATATCAAGATCATCGTTTTCAATAACCGGGCTCTCGGCATGGTCAAACTGGAAATGGAAGTGATGGGGCTGCCGGATGCGGAGGTCGATATGGTGAATCCGGACTTCAGGCTTGTCGCCGAGGCGATGGGCATCAAGGGGATCAGTATTCGGGAACCGGAGGAGGTAGAGCGGGGGCTGAAGGAGGCTTTTATGTTTAATGGGGCTGTCCTTGTGGATGTGATGACGGATTCGACTGCGCTGGCGTTGCCGCCGAAAATCGATCTGGACATGGTAAAGGGCATGGCGCTTTCGATGACTAAGATGATGCTAGGGGGGAAGTTTGAGAATGTGTTACAGCTGGTGAAGGGGAATTATAAGCATCTGCCGGATCTTTTTTTGGAGAATTATAGGAATTAGGGGTTGGCGTGCATTGAAAATCAATTCATTATTTTGCCAGGACGACCTGGCCTATTTTGGATCTCTCCATACGTTTATTTCGTTGCCTAAAATTACTTCTATGGGCAACAGATCGGGCAGGCCACCCAAGGCCATTAAGCAGGAAAAATTCATCGGCTATTTCGTTACTCACGCACAGCATTTTGTCATCCGGCAAAAGGCGGAAGAGGCGCGGGTCAAGGAGGGGGCACTGACGGCCATGCTGCAGTGAAGAGGAAGCGAACCGGCAGGATGCGGACTCGCTGTACCGGGGAGAGAGGATCAAATAAGGGTTAGTCATTTTTATGGGATTCCAGCTCGATTATCTTTTTATCGATAAGCCTGGCGAAAGATTTGAATCCGGCGTTGCGAAAGGTGTTGGCGAGTTGGATAAGGATGTTGATGAGTTGGTTGAGCTCGCCTTGCGTATGCCATTCGTACAATCCTTTGTGGTAATTATTGAGCTCTTCGAGGATGGACAGTTTGCTTTTACCGGTGAGGGCGTGGAGGAGGTCGGCATACTTTTCAAATTTAGCGGGTTTAGTATAGTCGATGCTGTCAAAGTCTTTGAAGGCGGACAGGAAGTCAAAGAGGATAAGGACCTGCTTTTTGGAGAAGATGCCCTTGTCCTTGCCCTGGGCACCGGCCTTGATGGTGGGCTGGATGTTGACCTGGGTGGCGGAGTAGGTGTTGTGCTGATGGGCGTAATAGTGCTCTTCTGTTTGATTGACCTGCAAATTGATGGTGGGTGGCGCGGCTTGTCTGCCGAAAAAGGACGGGTCTTTGATCCGGCGCATGGCCTGCAAAAATGCTGCAGTGAAATCCTTATCCGCGTCGGTCAGGAAGTCATATAAGACGCTGGTGGAATCGTTAACCAGTTGGCGGTTGATGGCGGCAATTTCGGCTTCGACAGGGTAACGTTGTCTTTCAATGACAGTGGTTAAGAACGCCATTGTGCGGGCGAAGAAATGTTTCAGCCCATGGTTGGCCCGGTACTGCAGGATATAGGCCTGAGCGGCGGGTAGATCACGTCTTGATTTTGAATATTCTGCGTTGAAGTGCTGGAACAGACGGTAATGGCCGAGGAGTCGCTGGGCGGCATCGAGATTATACCAACCGATCCATTCGAGAAACCGGCAACTCCGTACGCTGGTCCAGCTATTAAGCCGGTCTTTCCTACGCCAGTTGGCGTTGGGGGGAGCATCTTCGGGGTGCAAGAGGGTAAGGTCGATCTTGGGGTCGATCATGGGATGAGGTTTAAAGATACCAATGTACAAAAAGTCGGGTATGGTTGGGAGTGTGATTTTCTCTTTTTTTTTAATTAGTTAGCTTATGTTAATCAAATTTTTGTAGGTTCGGAGCCCAAACTTATGCACATGAGAAAATTAGCCATACTATGGATGGTGGTCATTGCTGTCCGGGCCACGGGTCAAGTACCGGTGAAAGTGACGGACCTGCTGAAGATCAAGTCTGTCGGTGAGATTACGCTGAGTAAAGACGGCAGCCAGGCTGCTTTCGTCGTCACGGAGATTGAAAGCGACTCCGCGGCCAAGCCTGCAGGATGGGATTACAAATATGTCAATCATATCTATATCGTCCCGGCTGACGGATCTGCGCCGCCACGCCAGCTGACTTCCAAAGAGAGCGCCTCCTCGCCGGCATGGAGTCCCGATGGTAAACAACTGGCCTTCGTCCGGGCCGTAGATGGCAAACCGCAAATCTTCCTCCTCCGCTTTGACGGCGGAGAGCCCCTACAGCTGACCCGATGGCGTTATGGAGCCGGCACACCCAAATGGTCGCCTGATGGTAAGGAGATCCTCTTCTCCTCGAAGATCGGGCTCAAAGAGCTGATCAAAGACTCTATCCTCAATCCCACGCATGTTCTCCCCCCATGGCCTACGGAAGAACCGGGCATACCCGGTAACGCAGCGCTTCGTCCCTCCTCTGCCAAACCCAATCCCGACGGGAATATGGAAGAGATCAGGACCTACCTGGCTAATGATGTTACCGACAAAAAAGCAAAGGTGGTCACTAAGCTGAATTTCCAGGACGAGATGGAGGTGAACCCGGACATGACCTTTAACGAGTTCTTCGTGCAGTCACTTCAGCCGGGCGCACTGCCGGTAGCGGTGACGCATGGGTTTTATCAGTATGCAGCGGTAGGCTGGGGGTCCGATGGGCAGCAATTAATCATCACTGCACATATCGACTCCACTGAAAATCCGGACCGCGATCTGGAAAGCGAGGTCTATCTGGCCGACCGGGATGGACAACATCTGCGGCTCCTGCTGGGCGCTAAAGGGATGGTCTACAACAACCCCTGTCTTTCGCCTTCCGGCAAATGGCTGGCTTTCGAGTACGGACCGACCTCTTACACGAGGATACCTCAACTGGCGATCATTGCCTTGAATGGTTCGCGGGCAACTATCGATTCCATTCCTATTGACCGTTCGGTTGCCAACCTCACATGGAGCGGGGATGACAAGTACCTCTACTTTACCGCCCATTCCAACGGCGGAGCGCCTATCTACCGGGTATCCCCAACAACCAGGAAAGTGGAGCAACTGTCGGACTACAACAGTGGAACAGGCAGTCTGGACCTTCGGGCCGAGCACCTGGTCTTTTCGAGAACGGAGGTCGCCGATCCCTCCGAATTATATACCGCCGACGCTGATGGACAGCATGCCCGGGCTATCAGTGCATTCAATACTTCGTGGGTGCAATCGCGGGTACTGAGCCGTCCGGAAAAGCATAGCTTTCAAAACTCACTGGGGCAGACGGTGGAATACTGGGTGATGAAACCCGTCGGCTATACGCCCGGCCACCAGTACCCGCTGCTGCTGGATATGCACGGGGGCCCCTCGGCCATGTGGGGACCAGGGGAGAGCAGCATGTGGCACGAATTCCAGTTCTTCTGCGGAAAAGGGTATGGAGTGATCTACTGTAACCCGCGTGGGTCGGACGGATACGGGCAGGACTTTATGCGCGCCAATATCAAGGACTGGGGTGACGGCCCGACGAGCGACGTGCTAACGGCGTTGGACAAGACGGTGGCGGAAGGATGGGCAGATACCTCACGGCTGGTCATCTCGGGCGGCTCATACGCCGGTTACCTGACGGCCTGGATCGTGGGGCATGACCATCGCTTTAAGGCGGCCTGCGCGCAACGGGGCGTATACGACCTGGCCACCTTCTTCGGGGAAGGGAATGCCTGGCGACTAGTACCGAATTATTTTGGCGGTTACCCCTGGGAACCGGAAGTAAAGGCGATCCTGCAGCATGAATCGCCTATCACCTACGTAAAGGATATCACGACTCCGCTGATTATTTTCCACGGTGAGAGCGACCGGCGGACGGGCTTTGTTCAAGGAGAGATGCTGTACCGAAGCCTGAAAGTACTGGGACGGCCGGTGGAATATGTGCGGCATCCTGGGGCTACGCACGAACTGACAAGGAGCGGCGATAACAGGCAACGGATCGATCAGATGCTGAGGACATGGGAGTTTTTTGAAAGGTATGTGGGAAGGTGAGGGGATGCCCCTGGAGTCGGGGAGATCTATGTGGATCTACAATTCAAAGAAAGCGTGTATCCTTCCTTATTTCCTGTTCGACTTTGATCCTTTTATTAATTTTGTCCAGCCATACGAAGATAATTATGGCTACCAGATTGAAGTCGATGGCGACAATGTCCGATTGTACATTCATGTTTATTGCCATATCAGAGAGCCCGGCGTTCAAAGTAAACTTAAAATTTTCGGTCATATCTACTCCAAGAGCCAAAAAGAAGCCAGGGGCAAATTTGAAAGCATAACCCATTATATTAAATCCGACCATTTGGATGCCCTGGTTGATCAATGAGAGGGTCAGTGCTCTTTCTTTCATTTTCAAGCACTGAAAGCCGGTTACAATAGAGAAGGCGAAGAAAAGCAAAGCAATCAAGGTAAGAATTATTACGGGGGTGGTCCATGTTTGCGTCCCGTGGACAGACCATAAAAATATAGACAGACCCCAAAATCCGGTTATTATTTGGTAAAGGCCGATTTTCAGTAAATCGTTTTTCGATTGGGTTGAAATAAATTCTTCCATGATTCAGGAGGGCATTTTTCTGACTACCTGCAATAGTTTTTTCCGTTTCTCAAGGTGAGCCTGCTGCTGGTCGGGCTGGGCGTATAGGCCATTCAGGATGGGCAGCATTTCGCGTTGGAGGGCTTTTGCAGCATAATATTTTAAATTGGGATCAATCTTTCCTTCCAGCACGAATTGGGCGAAGGCGGTGCCGATAATGGCATCGTCCAAATCGATCAAAAAACTAGTGCCCATATTTTTTCCTGAAGAAGTGGCGATTTGACGTATCTCTTCATCACTAAGTTGCTTTCCACCCGGGGAAGTTTTATATTCTTCGTTTTCCTGTTTTAACGCCCTGATTTGTTCGTCAATGTCTGATTGACTCGGAACATAAGAGAGGCTCATGTACTTCTGTATTTTGGCGGTATCCATTTCGTCCCAGGCGATTTCCGGGTATTTCCAGGAGCTAATCAGGTATCTTAAATAGGTTAGAGGGGGTATGCCTGCATGGGTTTTCCGCCATTTATAATACCCGTATGCCGCATCGGATCCGGCGTCGCTGCCAAACGGTCCGGCGTCGTCGATTGGACTCCAAAAGAAATCTTCCTTTATCAAAGCCTGTGCGTTGGGATGGGCAGTTTGGGGTGAGAACTCGAATTTGGTGCTGTCAGGCTGGGCAATGCCGGAAAGCGAGAACATCCATAGGAGGATGCAGGAAAGAGGTAGTTTAATCATTTGACTCAAGTTCGGAATAATTCGGAGAAAGTTCGGTGATAATTGAGGCTATGGTATATTTATTACTTGCCAAAACTGGGTAGAAAAAGGCGCTTTAGGCGAGTGATAACCTTATAGTTGTTTAGGGACTTTTGAAGTCTCTATCAGGATATGAGATAATTTTCTATATTTAATTGATAATCATAGTAACACTTGTGAGCGGACCACGTCTTAATGGATGAATTAAGTTGTGACGATGAAAAATATAGTTATTATTACCGGCTTTTTTTTCTGTTATCAGCCGTTATTCGCTCAAGAGCAAACGCTGCGGCAATTAACTGAGCAGTACGGCATACCGGGTATTCAGCTTGTTTGCATAAAGGACAACAAAGAGGAAAGCTTTAATATCGGTACGGTGAGTCATTCGTCAGGTAAAAAGGTAACGTCCAGGACTATATTTGAGGCTGCATCACTAAGTAAATGCGTTTTTGCTTATGCCGTGTTACGCTTATACGACAGGGGCATTATAAACCTTGATACGCCGCTCATAAGATACGTTGGCGTCTATGAGCGCTTTGACCCCAGCGACCCAAGATATGCAAACATTACCGGGAGGATGGTATTGCGACACACGACGGGGCTTCCAAACTGGGGTGATGATAAATTTGCCCGGCTGATTTTTTCACCTGACAGCACATTTTCTTATTCGGGCGAGGGGTTTCAATACCTCCAGCGTGCTGTTGAGAAAATAACAGGTAAAACACTTAATGAAATTGCCCGGCAAGAAGTATTTATTCCCTTGGGAATGGCTAACTCCAGCTATACATGGGAGGATAAATTTGATACATTGGCTGCCTTTGGCGACAGCCCGGATGCGGTAAACGGGCACAAAAAGGAAATGGCTGCCGCCAGCCTGCTGACCTGCGCGCATGATTACGCCATTTTTTTACAGGCGCTGATGGCCGGCACGGGATTAAAGCCCGCGACACACCGCATGATGTTTGAAAAACAATCGGC
>PMUF01000418.1 GCA_003167015.1 Chitinophagaceae bacterium
GTTTTAGACTAAATTCGTTACTACCAAACAGCCGCACATGAGAATTTGTTTATTCCTTTCTGTCTTACTGGTCGCCCAGTTTGTTGATGGTCAGACTAAAAAGCCCCTCGATCCTTCAGTCTACGATGGCTGGCAGAATGTCAATGAAAAGATCCTCTCTTCCGACGGAAAATATATCGTGTATACCGTCACTCCGCAGGAAGGTGACGGGAGTCTTTTTATCCGGGCGACAGCAGGTGACTATGCAAAGGAAATACCACGCGGGGCCAATGCCGCCATCACTGCGGACAGCCGATTTCTCGTCTTTCTTATCCGGCCCGCCTATAAAGATATCCGCGAAGCCCGTATCAGGAAAAAGACCCCTGACCAGTCACCCAAAGATACGCTGGCATGGATCGAACTGGGGACGGACAGCCTCACCCGCATTCCCAGGGTCCGGTCTTATAAGATTCCCGAATTACAAGGGGCGTGGCTTGCCTACCTGTTGGAAAAACCGCTGCCTGCGACTGCCGCCCCCGGAGCTAAAATGGACTCGCTCACCCGTATCCGTCTGCTGACGTCCCGTGCGGACAGTCTGTCGCGACTGGCTGACAGCCTGCGTCGGCAGATAGCGGAAGTAGGCCAAAGGGGATGGATGGCTATACCCACTCCTGCCGCCAAAAAAGAGGGGCATGCGGCCGGTGAACCCGGTGAAGAAGGCACCGACCTGATCGTTCTCAATCTTAATGGAAATGGAGGTGACCCAAAGAAATTTCCGCTGGCCACCGAATATTATTTTAGCAAAAACGGTAATACGCTGGTCGTCGAAACTTCCCGCAAAAATGCAGACTCCGTTTCGAAAGCAAAGGTTCTCTGGCTTCATACGGACGGTGGCCGAGTCGACACCGTTCTTTCCGGGTTCCAGGACGCCCGCAATTACGCCCTGGACGATACCGGAGCGCAGTTGGCTTTTGTCGCTGACAGGGACAGCTCCGCCAAAGCCTTGACTAAATTCTATCGCCTGTGGTATTATACGCCGGGAATGGACAGCGCCGTCAGTCGTGCCGACCGCACCAGCATCTCTGCTGCGTTGACTGCTGCCAACGGAAAGCTGCAATATCCACCCATCCCGGCTCATGTCTCCAGGACCTCCTTTGAAGGCCGGGAGACTGCTGATCTTATCGGCCAGCTCACCGTCAGCCCTGACTTCGCCAACTATTTCAGTAAAGATGGCAGCCGGCTTTTCTTCGGATTAGCGCCAGTCCGTCCGCCCAAAGACACTACGCTGGTCGATTTCGAGACTGCCCGTCTCGATGTATGGAACTACAACGACGATTATCTTTCACCCGAACAATTGATCAGGGTCAGCAACGAGCTGAAGCGTTCCTATCTTGCCGTTATAGCCAAAGGCGACAGCCGTCTCGTTCCGCTGGCCGACGACAATTGTGAGACTGTCCTACCGGGTGAGAAGGGCGATGGCCGGTATGCGCTGGGTTTAAGCTCCAAGGGCTATCGTATCCAGGACCAATGGGAGCAGAGCGGACTGGAACGAATTTATCTCGTCGATCTCACCGATGGATCGCGCAAACTGATCGGGGAAAAGGTCAGGGGAGGGGCGACCCTTTCTCCCGGAGGAAAATTCGTCCTTTGGTATGATTGGAAGGGACGGAACTGGCATACTTACGATATTGCCGGTGGAAAGACTTATAATATTACCGCAGGGATCCATACGCCGCTATTCGATGAAGAAGATGATCATCCTGACGATCCTCCGCCGTACGGCAGCGCGGGATGGATGGAGAACGACCGTTCTGTATTGATCTATGATAAATACGATATCTGGCAATGTGATCCTACCGGTAGCCTGCCGCCCGTTATCCTCACGCAGGGACGTCATGATGAGTCGACCTTCCGCCTCGTTGAACTCGACAGGGATGATCCGGCCATCCATGCGGCTCAATGGGTACTGCTGACCATCTTCGATCACCGGTATAAGATGGCGGGAATAAAATGGTTCCGCATAGGCATGACCATTAATCCGGCGGACCGCGCCGGCTGGAAGACCTATGAACGGAGCTATAACAGTTTTGTCAGGGCCAAAAAGAGCCCTGTCCTCGCTTTCCTCGAAGGCCGTTTCGATCGCCCCTATGACCTTTACGTTACCGATTCGGCCAATCTTGGGGAGCGCCAGCTGAGCCATATTAATCCGCAGCAGGCATCCTACAACTGGATGACCGTCGAGCTGAAGCATTGGAAGATGTTCGACGGCCGCACCAGCGAAGGCTTGCTGTACAAACCCGCGGACTTCGACAGTACAAAGAAGTATCCCATCATTTTCTATTTTTATGAAAGAGATGCCGACAACCTGTATGATTATATAGCGCCGCAGCCGGTCCGAGCCAGCATTAACGTAGCTTATTTTGTCAGCAATGGCTATCTCGTCTTCGATCCGAATATTTATTACAAGACCGGCCAGCCAGGCGAAGACGCCTATAATTCGGTGATCTCTGCGGCCCGCTACCTGTCCCGCTTTAAGTGGGTAGACAGTACGAAGATGGCGCTGCAGGGACATAGCTGGGGCGGCTACCAGGTTGCCTATCTCGTCACCCGTACGCATATTTTTGCTGCCGCGGAGGCCGGAGCCCCTGTGGCCAATATGACCAGCGCCTATGGCGGTATCCGCTGGGGCGCCGGTATCAGCCGTCAGTTCCAGTATGAAAAATCCCAGAGCCGTATCGGCTCTACACTCTGGCAGCATCCGGAGCTCTATATTAAAAATTCGCCGTTGTTCAGGGCCGATAAGGTGACGACGCCGCTGCTGATGATGCACAATGACGCCGACGGCGCCGTGCCCTGGTACCAGGGAATCGAGTATTTCTCTGCTCTCCGCCGCCTGGGCAAAAAGGCCTGGCTGATCGAATACAATGGGGAAGATCACGGGCTGACCGAAAGGCGCGACCGGAAGGATTGGTCGCTGCGCCTGTCGCAATTCTTCGACTATTACCTCAAGGGTGCGCCTCCGGCCCGCTGGATTACCGACGGGGTACCGGCGACGCTGAAAGGCATCGATTGGGGACTGGAAACACCTTAAACGAGCTTATGAAAAAAGGACGCCTGGAGGCATTCAGCGACGGAGTCATCGCTATCATCATTACGATCATGGTGCTGGAATTGCACGTACCTCATGGCGACAATATTCGGGACCTGGTACCGGTAGTCCCGGTCCTGGGGAGCTATATCCTTAGCTTTGTGTATGTCGGCATCTACTGGAACAACCACCATCACATGTTGTATGCGGCGGAAAAGATCAACGGCGCCGTTCTCTGGAGCAACCTCAACCTGCTGTTCTGGCTATCGCTGGTACCATTCGTTACCGCCTGGATGGGAGAAAATCATTTCTCCCGGTGGCCTGTCATTCTCTATGGGGCCGTGCTCATCATGAACGGCATCTCCTATACTATACTTTGCCACCAGTTGATCCGGATTGCGGGCCCCGGCTCGCCCCTGGCTGTAGCGCTGGGCAGAGATTGGAAAGGCAAACTCTCCGTCGTCATCTACGCGGTTGCCATCCTGCTGGCCTTTGTCAGCCCCTGGATCGGCTTCGGTCTGTATATAGCGGTAGCGGTAATGTGGTTCATTCCCGACCGGCGGATAGAAAGGACAGTCAGTACATAAAAAAAGGAAGGTCTGTAGAAACAGACCTTCGATTATGACATATTTCACGTCACATGAGAAAACTCATTGGGCGATGTTCTCGCCTATAATTCGTTGCGAATACAGTAAAATTTTGGTGTAGTAGTGTGACTGCTGACAGGAAAGAGCAGTTCAACTGTGTATTTGAACGCAATTTTCGTCATTTTGTTACACCCGGAGCCAAAATAATTATACCCAACCGGACGGAAAGTGTGGGAAAGTGGGTAGTTTGGACTATAACTCCGCAAGAACCGGGTTTTCCGGCCCCCCGCCCCGACCTACTTTTGTGTTGTAAATTTGAATAACATGAAAGAGCAGGAAAAAATCGATTATGACCGGATCGCCGAAGCGATTGACTATATCCGGGAAAATTTCAGGACACAGCCCGATCTGGAAGAGATTGCGGGGAAGGTTCATCTCAGCCCCTACCATTTTCAACGATTGTTCACGGATTGGGCAGGCGTTAGCCCCAAGAAATTTCTTCAGTATATCAGTGTCGAACATGCGAAGACCATACTGAAGCAAGAGCGTGCCACCGTCTTCGACGCGGCGATTGAAACGGGCCTTTCCGGCACGGGTCGTTTGCACGATCTGTTTATCAGCATTGAGGGCATGACCCCCGGAGAATACCGCCATGGCGGCGCTGACCTGGAGATCAACTATAGTTTTGCCGAGAGCCCCTTCGGCAATATACTGGTAGCTTCCACGTCTAAAGGAATCTGCTATATGGCTTTCGTAGACGAGCCTACCGAAGCCACCGCGCTGGCCGACCTGCGAACCCATTTCCCCAACGCCCGCTTCCGCCAGATGACCGATCTGATCCAGCAAAACGCCCTGTATATTTTTACGCAGGACTGGGGCCGTTTGCAACAGATCAAATTGCATTTGAAAGGGACTGAATTTCAGCTCAAGGTCTGGGAGACGCTGCTGAAAATCCCATTGGGGGGTTTGTCAACGTACAAAGATGTGGCTACGCGGCTCGGCAATCCCAACGCCTCGCGGGCGGTAGGTTCTGCTGTCGGCGACAACCCGGTTGCTTTCATCATACCCTGTCACCGGGTTATCCAATCGGTTGGCGCCTTCGGTCAATACCATTGGGGAACGACAAGAAAAACGGCCATGATCGGCTGGGAAGCAGCGAGGACAGCGGGATGAATACCATCAATATATTGCCTTCCGACGGCGCCGCAGATTATTATGGGATGGCACTGACCACGACAGAGGCGCAGCTATACCTTGATCGCCTGCTCGAGCATATCGAATGGCGTAATGACGAGGCCGTGATCTTTGGCCGGCATATCATCACGAAGAGAAAAGTTGCCTGGTACGGCGACGGCAACTATGCCTATGCGTATTCTGGTAAGACCCGCCAGGCGCTGGCCTGGACGCCGGACTTGCTTACACTGAAGGCGAGAGTGGAGACGCTCACCGGCAAAACATTCAACTCCTGTCTGCTGAACCTCTACCATACCGGCGAAGAAGGGATGGCCTGGCACAGCGACGATGAGAAAACCCTTGAAAAGGATGGCGCCATTGCCTCGGTGAGCCTTGGAGCCGAACGGAAGTTTTCTTTTCGGCACAGAAAGACACGCCAGACGATCTCTATCCAGCTGGAGGCCGGCAGTCTGCTGGTCATGCATGGCGTCACACAGGATCACTGGCTGCATTCGCTGCCCAAGACGAAAAAGGTGATGAGCCCTCGTATCAATCTCACTTTCCGAACGATGGTCATCTAAGCAAGATGGCCGTCTAATGGGTCAACACCATATACTGATAAGGCGTCAGGCTCACCTGGGTCCCCACCGTCACTGCTGTACCGGCGAATGCATCCGTCCATGACGTGTTCTGCAGGGCAGCCGGCACCGGGTAACTGATCGTGGTGTCACGCATGTTCACCAGAACCAGCACGGAGGAGTCGCCGGTCGTCCTGGTGAATGCGCATACATCGTTGTTATCATAAGAGACCAGCGTTCCCCGCCGGATGGCTACACTGCTGTCCCGGAAAGCGATAACCTGCTTATAGAAGGCCGTTACGCCCGGGTTGATACCCCAGTTAATGGTGACGGTGGTAAAAGGAAATACAATAGCTGTCGGAAACGCTTCTTCCGTTCCGTTGTAGACAAAGGGCACGCCCTTCATATAGGCTACGACTACGAAAGCCGCGTTTGCAGCCGGAATACCGCCAAGCCGGGTCACCGGCGCGCCATCCGAACCGTCCACATCATGGTTGGTCAGGTAACGGACAATGGCCTGAGTGCCGGTTGCACCGACGAATTCCGAGGTATTGGCATTGTCGATCAGCGTGACGGAGCTGCCTTGAATGATCGGCAGAAGATTGCCATAAAAAGTAAAGCCGAAATTATAGTCGAAGCCGGCCCCGTAATTAGCGGATCGGGTTCCTTCCGCCAGCAGCAAAAGCTGATGGCTGCTGATATTCCGCAGCGTGTCGATCGTCTGTTGCCAGAAATCGATCGGCGGATTGTCGGCATAGTCACAGCGGAAGCCGTCAATATTGGCTCGGTAGACCCACGATTTCATCGCAAAGATCATAGCGCTTCGCATCGAGTCGTTGGCAAAATTAAGTGCGGCTACATCCGTATACCCCGGAAGGGCCTGGATAACCCCGCTGGCGTTCTGGACGTACCAATTGGGATGCTGCGTGATCCAGGGATGATCCCAGGAGGTCTGGTTGACGACCCAATCCAGGATCACGGCCATATTCCGGCTATGTGCGCCATCCACCAGGTTGCGCAGGTCGGTCAGCGTGCCGAACTCCGTTCCTACCGAGTCCAGACTTCTGATACAGTAGGGCGAGTTGATCGATTTATACACGCCGACCGGGTAGACGGGCATCAGATAGATCACGTTCACACCCAGGGCTTTGATGCTGTCAAGCCGGTTAATCACACCCTGCAAATCATGCGTGTTGCTGAAGGCCCGCATATTTACCTGGTAAATGGTCACATCCCGGGGATCGGGAACGCCCGTAAAGGGCGTTCCGTACTGAGCGGGTAGCGTATTGGATGTAGCAACGGTCGTGTCCGACGGCGGTGGCGTGACAGGGGCAACGGAGTGGCTCTTGCTGCAAGAGAGCAAGACCAAAAGGGCAAGAGAAAGGAAATTCATTTTCATGATGCTTTATTGTAATACGGCGCTATACGTATACTTGCCGGATATATGAAGGTCCAGGGTGATCAGATAGGTGCCATTAGCTGGAACAGTCAGATTATTCAGGTTCGGATTATAGGTGAATAAAGGATTGTCGGCGTACTGAAGATTACCTGAATTGTCGATGCCGAAATCGATGACCCAGGCATCGTTGGCGCGGAACTTGAAGGAACCGGCGGCAATCATCGGCACCGTGACCGTCCATACCTGCGTAGTGGGGTCATAGCTCATCTGGGTATCCGTATTCCATCCGCCGGGCGTAGCGTCGCCGATAATGCTCCAGGTTGTGGCAGTAGCCGTCCACGTATTCGAAGTCAGGTTGGCCGATAGTTCGTAATACCCGCCGTTCGGGACGGTCATGCCACCTGCATTGCCGTTCGTGGTCATCAGATTGCCGGTGCTGTCCCCGTAATTCGTATGATTCCAGTCGGGCGAATTGGTAAACTTGAATTGCTGGGCACCGCTGCCGGCGATGTTGACATATCCCTCAAAAACGCCGGGGTAACCAGGGACGGGACCTATAGTCGGCGCCGTGGCCGGATTCCAGCCCTGGTAAGCGCCGGGCACGAAGAGATTGATCGTATAGGGAGTGACCACTACGGTAATGACGGAAGAATAGCCGGTCGGTATCGTAGATGCAGATCCGTTATACTGGGTGACATTGCTCAGCACGCGGAAGACCAGCGGGCTGGGACCATACAGTCCCAGGGTTTGCAGCTCATTATTGAGGTCTTTGCCGGCAAAGTTCCATGACAGCACATTGGCCCCGGCGGCATATGACACGGCCTTGGACCAACCCGATGCGCCGGCTGTATCGCCGGGTACATCCAACTCGAGAGTATAAGTAACGGGGACACCCTGGCCGTAATTGACGGCCGGCCAGGTGAGGGAAAGGACGGTATCGTTGTCGTTAGCGGGCGCCAGGGTAACGCTGTCCGCCGACGCCTTCAGCGAGGCGGAGAAATTGGCATCCTCGTTTACGGTCAGCATGACGCCTTGCTTTTTACAGGAGGCGGCAGCCAGTAATAAAATAGCACCAATAAATAATTTACGCATATAATTAGCTTGAGATGAGTATGATTAATAACCTGGATTTTGTACGAGGCTTGGGTTTGAATTCAACTCGGTGGCCGGTAAGGGCAGCAGGTTTANNCGTTCTGCACGCCCCCCTTCCATGGCCAGATATAGGTCGATCCGGTGAACTCGCCGAACCGGATCAGGTCACTGCGGCGGAAGCACTCCCAATACAATTCCTTCTGCCTTTCGTTGAGGATGTCGGACAGGCTATAGCTGCTGACATTGCCGTTCGCATTGCCATACGCCCTTGTACGCAGCAGGTTGAAATAGGTGAGTGCCGTTCCGGCATCGCCGCCGCCGCCGCCGCGGGCAACCGCTTCGATATACACCAGGTACATTTCCGCCAGCCGGAACAAGGGAAAATCCGTGCTGCAAAGGACGCCATCGGGAGAATAGGGGGTGACGCCGGTAGAAGTCTTATTGGTGAATTTATAGACGTCTACGCCTTCCGTAAAGTCAAGGACTGAACTGATCGTCGGCGAGCCGGGACCGAACAGGGCCCGATGGTCGGCGGTGTCCGTGAATACGGCGGGCAGGGGTGAGGTGCTGCGGTTGCCGAGCCAGCCACCGCCGGGAATGCCGTAGGTCGAGTCATCCGTGGGATCCGTGCCATGAGCCGAGCAGATCAGGAAGGTGGTACCGCCGTAATTCTGAGCATTGGTAGCGTCATAAGGTATCGGCAGGATCACCTCGGGATTGTTGATGTTGTTGTCGCTGGTATACAGATAGCGGAAGTTGGGCATCAGCGAGTAGCCGGTGTTGATGACCTTGCTGGCATAGGTGATGGCCTGGGTATAATGGTCATTCCCGCTGCCCAGGTAAGTATCTGCATTGAGATACATCCGGGCCAGGAGCGCCCATTCGGCAGCCTGGTCGGCGCGGGCATATTCGTTCGTGTGGGGCGCCATCAACGACGAGTCGACGGACAGCAGCTCCGATTCGATATAACTAAAGAGATTGGCGCGGGAGATCTGCTTGGGAATATAATCGCCCACGGGATCGTTCTCCGTCACGAATGCCGGACTGCCGAANNACCGTGATCTGGAAGAAGCTGCGATCGTACATGGCGGCGACATAGACATTGCTGGACACGATGTTCAGGTTATGAAGCGGTTGCAGATAGGGGTCGTCCCAGGCGCAGATGGCATTGTCCGTCGTCAGTTCCTGCATGTTGAACAATAGTCGGACGAAATCCGTCTCCCCGACGTCCGAGATGCCGGCGACGCTGATATCGCTCGCGCCGGTGCCGGTGCTGCTGATCAGGGCATAGCTGCCATATACTTTCGCCAGCACCTGCTTATAGCCGGCTACCGTCGAGTATTGGATATTGCCGGTATTCGTATTCGCCGGCTCCCGGTTTAAATTCTTGGTGCAGGATGTCAGCGCGCCGATCAGAAAGATCGCTACTACACCAGAATATAATGATTTATGTGTCATGTTTTATTTGTTGATCGTTAGAATTGAAGGTTAAAGCCTAGCACATAAGTACGGGGCCTGGGATAGAATGAATTATCGACACCGCCGTAGATCTCCGGATCCTGGCCGGAATATTTGGTGATGGTGAATAC
>PMUF01000343.1 GCA_003167015.1 Chitinophagaceae bacterium
CCGCAAATACCCTGTCCTATGATCAATACATCCGTCTGCATCTATGGTGTCCCCTCCACATTTATCCGGATACCCTCACTGTGATAGGCGAACTCCGGCGCATACATGCACTCCACACTGGCGATCCCATTGCTGAAATTCCCCGTCTGACCGGCTATCAGCGTATATTCGAATACGTAAGTCCCCCGGCGAACTTCCGGAAAGAAGAACTCCGTACTCGCATCCTTCGTCGTTTCATAATAGCCCAGTCCCCCTTGCCATTTGTAAGCGCTGAGCACGTCCACCGGTTCCAGGCAGGCCGCCCGCATGTCCTTCATATGTACATATTCCAGGTCACGGTCCGCCCGCAGCTCTATCCGGACGACCACCCGGTCTCCGATCTTCAGGCTGCCATTGTCGGGAATAGTATCCAGCACCGGTCCGTGATCGGTATTGCGCTGCACGAATAATCGCTTCGCCAGCCGCAGCGGCGCCTTGGCGCCCCCTGCCGCCGTGATCTGGTCCAGCTGGTCGAAATATTGCCAGTAAACAGCACCCCAGGCCGGCGGCCCTCCTCCTCCCTTGGTCTGCATCGTCACCGTGACATTCCCCATCGAGGGATTAATAAAAGGGGCATCGAATATCTTTTTGTAATAACCCGTTCCCGCTTCCGCCTGAATCGCCGTATCATTCCGAGTCGCCATCTCCGTCCCACCCGCCATCGCCAGCGGAACGCCCCCCGCCAGCGGCCCACCCAAGACCACGCCCAAGCCCGCCGTCTCCCTGCCCGCCTCGGTTCCACCCCCTCCCGCCCAGTTGATCGTCTTGCCCCCCAGCTTGATGACGATCGCCCTTTCGGCCCCCAGCCAGTTGTCTGCCCCCATCAACAGGGCATAACAGGCATCCGCCGTCGCCACCGTCGTCTTCCAGCTATGCGTCTGCTTCTGCCGCAGCAGCCAGGTCTTCAGCTCCCGGTCCGTAGCCGCATCTCCGCTGATCTCCCTGAACGCCTCTATCAACAGCGACTGAGTCTCGATAGGCGCCTGGTACCAATAATACCCGCCCTCCATATCTTTCCACCACATCCCCTTTTCTTCATCATGCATCGCATTCTGCCGAAGGGAAGCAATGATATTGCGGGCCGTCTGTACATCGCCTGTCCTGAACAACGCCAGTGCAATCATACCCTGCATAAACCTGTTCTCCTGTAACCATCCCTTCTGAACTTGCTTCCGGTAATAATTGATGGCAGGAAATATATTGCCTGGAATGCCATAATCGTCGAATATACTCCGCATATACAAATATTGCACCGGCAGGTAGCCGACCACCAGGACAACTCCGTTCGCACCCCCACCGCCCCGCTCACCATCAGCCTTGAGGTCCCGTTGATATTCCGCCAGGATCTGCCTGTCCACATACCCTATGGCTGCCATCACCATCGTATTTATTTTCTCTTTCAGATCAGCCGGTATGGCCTTTAGCTGTTTCAGATGTCCGATGCCCGTCAGGATATATTGCGTGACGTATTGGTCCTCTGTCCCACCCTTAAACCAGGGGAAGCCACCATCCGGTGCCTGTATCTCCGTGAGCCGGTCGATAGCCGCCTCCAGTTCCCCGCCCATGCGGTTCAGGTCGAACAGCAATGCGACATTCTTCTTTTGCTGTGTCTCCGTCTTGCCCTGCAACACCCAGGGCGTCTCCTCCAGCAAAATCGATTTCAGCTCGGGGTCCTTCTCCAGGTTGCTGAGCAACGCCGCCGTATCCGTCGTACGCCAGGCAGAGAAGACCTGCGCGATCCGGGGGGAGCTGTTGACGATCTTGCTCGCCAGGGCATTGGCATAGAACCGCTCGAAAGTCTGTTCCGCACATTCGTATGGGTACTCCATCAGGTAGGGCAGTGACTGTATGGCATACCACGTCGGATTGGTGGTGAACTCTACCGTCAGCGCATGATGGCTCAAGGTCTCACTGCTGCCGCTCTTTAATAATTTGTCGAAATGGAACGACCGGGTACCGTCGCCGGGCATATTGAGAGGCAGCTTCTCCGTCACAAGCATCCGGTTGCTGACGACAGGCAGGGTAGCCTCCTCGCCGTCGCTGTAGTTGCCGGACTGTGCAGTGATTCGATAGGTCAGCGGCCGGTTGTACTGGAAGGGAATATCCAGCGGGAAATCCACGACGACGCTGCTATGGGCGGTGACGGTAAAATATTGATTGGGCTGACGATTGACGAACCAGCCGTCGGCCGTCTCTCCCGTCGTAGGATCGGTCAGTGCCAATGCCGCCTGCCCTGTCATCTCCGAGTCGGTGAGATTGACGACTTTGACACTCAGGTTCATCCTGTCCCCTTCCCGCAGATACCGTGGGACATTAGGCTGAACCATCAGTTTCTTCTGCGTGACGATAGTCTTCTCGGAATAGCCGAAGGCCAGGTCCCGCGTATAAGCCAGCGTCATCCACTTCCATTGTGTCAGGGCCTCCGGCATGGTAAAGGAGAAATTCACATTCCCCGCGCTGTCCGTCCGAAGGTCCGGCAAAAAGAAGGCCGTCTCATTGAAGTTTTTTCGTACGGATACTTCTGGCGTTGCCTGCCCGGCGCGATCTGAATATCCCACTGCCCACCGCACATCCGGGTTCTCGTCATGCTGGAATTGGCTGTTATATACTACTGTATCCTTGCGGATGCCCAGGGCTCGCGCATCGGGGGCAAACGCCTTCCCGTTTATCATGACCCTCTCTAAACTTTCCCCCTGTGCCGTTATATTCCCGACAGCGTCCACAGCCACCCCGGGTAAAGTTCTCAACATTTCGCCATTAAAAAAGTTTCCTCTGAAATTCATCGCCCCACGTCCTACCGATATCAACATGTCGTATCTCTTGTAGTATACAACCGGTTGCACCCAGCCGCTGAACGTCCCGCTTGAAGAGACGGCCCGTAAATTTTGACCGCCGGTCCAACCATCAGTTCTTGTCATCAGGGGAAAAAGATAAGGTGCTGCCCTACTATGCGGC